>JAHIFK010000250.1 GCA_018900975.1 Methanobacteriota archaeon | reverse complement strand
GGTGCTATGTCGGATAGAATCGCATTGTGGCCGTGATTTTATCCGGCTCCATTAATAGTGCTATAATAACAGTTTTTTATGATAATAGGAGGAATGAAATTGAAAATAAAATACAGATCAATAATAGCAACAGTGATATTAATAACATTTATTACATCGACAGCCATGGCATTTCAGGGGGAAACTCAGGCATGCAATCGCAATGGCTGTCATGCCTATCCATCGACGTCGATCAATATTTCAACTGATTTCACAACAATTACTGTAAGTCCTGGACAAACGTTCAAAGTAAACATAAGCTGGAGTGGTGGAAATCCATCTGGAGTGACTGAGATCAATTGGCCAACGAATTTAGCAAATAATACACTATTTAACCCAAACCCCCGTATTCCAGCCTCTGTTTCGAACACTCCCAGTGGCACAGCTAATTCAACTTTGACTGCACCCCATACCCCTGGAACCTACACGGTAAGGGTATATGCATCCAGGAACTCTTCATTGGAAACCGACTTTAAGGATATCACGGTAATGGTTCAGGCATCATACAATGTAAGCCTGAATGTGGACTCCACAGAAAAGACCACATCACCGGGAGTAAATTCTACATACATGCTAACTATCAACAACACAGGGAATGCGCCGGACAATTATACCCTCGTCGTATCCAATCCTGATGGTGCAGCAGTGGGATTGACCAATACTCAGATACAGAATCTGGCAGCAGGAGCAAATGCTACAGTTCTTTTGAATGTCTCGAACGCAAGTTCCGGGACTTTCAGGGTCAACATCACCGCCAGGTCAACAGGAGATCCGAACAGGACTGCCAGCATAAACACTTCAACAACGGTTGGAGTTCTGCAAACAGGAGGAGCGCCCCACATAATCAGCTATTCCCCAAAAACTACATTTGTGAAGAACAAAGTAGGCGACCAGAGGACATTCTATATTAAGTTGAATACCACAGCGAATGTTACATGGTATATCTATGATGCCTATGGATTGGATTTGATTAGAAAAGAAGTTTTCAGTCAGATCGGCGTTAATGAATCCTCATATGCAAACACAAGCGCAGCCAGTGGTATTTGGATCGTAAAAGCAATAGCATCAAATCAAAATGGAACTGATCTAAATACATGGATATGGTTCGTGTCACAAAAACCTTCAAAGTATAATGAGACCAGAGTAAAGATCGAACCCAGAACCCTGAATCTTGCCAGTAAAGGGAAGTTTACAGCCTCCATCAGTCTGGCAGAAGGTTATGATATAGCTGATATCAACATTTCTACAGTGGAATGTGAAGGAGCTTATGCTTTGAAAGGAGAGGTAAAAAAGAATGGCAACGTGTTGCAGGTAAAGTTCAACAGGCAGGACCTTGTAAATGTCTCTCCAGGAAAAGCTGTCAGGTTAACAGTGACGGGAATGTTCAATGACGGCGTTACAAAGTTTGAAGGTAGTGATGTAATAAGGGTCATAAATAATGGCAAGGGGAACGACGACGAGGAAGATGACGAGGATGAATATGAGGCTGACGACGATAATGAAGATGAGAAAGAAGAACACAGCGATAAGGTGAAAAGCAACAACAAGGAACAGGAAAAGAAGAAAGACAACGATAAGGTGAAAAGTGGCAGCAACGGAAATGGAAAGAAGGAAAATTAGAAACTAAATTGGGATAATATCCCAATTTTTATTTTTTTTTATTGATTTAACTCGATTCATTTTACTTTTAAACGATACATTAAAGTCAGTGGACTGATAATTAGGCCTCACACCACCCAGAGGGCGCGTGGCCTAGCCCGGATATGGCGGCAGCCTCCTATTCTTTTCAGGAGAGAGCTGTAGATCGGGGGTTCAATTCCCTCCGCGCCCGTTATCGACCCATGCACTATCACATAATTCTGACAAAGGAATGTAATCTCAATTGCAGTTACTGTGGAGGGGGGAGCGATAGTCCTCCAAAGGAATTGCAGTATCAGATATCAGACCTGAAGTCGTTCTTGTCCCAAGACGTATCTCCAGTCCTTGAGTTCTACGGCGGCGAGCCTCTTTTGCGTATCGATACCATGAAAAAGATAATGGATGAAGTGCCGGGGCGCTTTGTTATCCAGACGAACGGCATGTTCCTGGACAGGATAGAACCTGAATATTTAAAAAAATTCCATTCAATTCTTGTTTCCTTAGATGGCACAAAAGAAGTGACAGACAAGAACAGAAGCAGCGGCGTATATGATAAGATTATCAGGAATATCAGGCTTATCAGGGATAAGGGCTTTCACGGCGACCTTGTCGCCAGGATGACTGTGCCGCAGGGCAGCGATATCTATGAAAATGTCATGCATCTTGCAGGAATAAGGGATTTTGACCACGTCCACTGGCAGCTTGGTTTTGAGATGTTCTGGGAGAGCGGGCTGGATGATGATAAGGAGCTTGAGGAATGGGTCATGTCTTACAATTCCGGCATCTCATCGCTTGTAGAATGGTGGGTGAGAGAGATGAAGAGCAAAGGCTGCGTTCCAGGCATTGTTCCATTCATTGCAATTATGAACTCACTGCTTTCCGGGAAACCATCGCGCCTGCGTTGCGGCAGCGGTATTGACTTTTTTTCTGTAATGCCTGACGGCAGGATCTCCGCATGCCCTGTGTCTATTGATTTTGATTTCTCGATCGTCGGCTCGATCTTTAAAGATGAGCCGACCTCACTATGCGATAAGGCATGCGTGGGCGAACCGTGCACATCATGTGAGATATTCCAGATATGCGGAGGCAGGTGTCTTTTCGTGAACAGGTCGCAGGATATGCTCAGGAAGAATGGGTATGCGCCCATATGCTCAACTGTGAAGCATCTGGTAAGGGAACTTGAGGTTGCGGCTCCGCGTGTAAGAGAGCTGATCAAGAGCGAGGTTATCAGCGCAGATGAGTTCGATTATCCTGAGTTCAATAACGGGTGCGAGATAATTCCTTAATAAAAAATTGAGACTGCATCAAATTGCGGTTATCTATTCATTCAACAAATCGCCTATTAACAATAAACATTCTGCAATTTTTTATACTTTTAATGTGGTCATCCAGACCCGAAATTACTTTTTCAAAATATGGTAACTAAGACTATAAATAATGTCAATAGATAACTATTTATACTATTATAACCTATAAGTAACTAAGACTAAAACCAAG
>JAHIFK010000249.1 GCA_018900975.1 Methanobacteriota archaeon | reverse complement strand
TTTCAGGTGAAGTTAAGGATATCTTGCTGCTTGATGTTACCCCCCTGACCCTTGGCATCGAGACCCTTGGTCATGTCATGACAAAGCTCATAGACAGGAATACAACAGTTCCTACCCGGAAAAGCCAGATATTCTCAACCGATGCTGACAGCCAGACTACGGTGGAGATCGTTGTGATCCAGGGAGAAAGAGCCATGGCATACGACAACGTTACCCTTGGCAGATTCAACCTTGTAGGCTTACCCCCGGCTCCGCGCGGGATCCCGCAGATAGAAGTTACCTTTGATATTGATGCGAACGGGATACTGCATGTGACTGCAAAAGATATGGGAACAGGCAAAGAACAGAAGATGACAATAACTGCTCCCCTGAAGATGGCATCGGATGAGATAGACCGTAAGATCAAGGACGCCGAAAAATTCGCAGAAGAGGATAGGCAGCGTAAAGAGAAAGTCGAGGTAACGAACCAGGCCGATACTCTGATATATACAACAGAAAAGGCGCTTAAGGAGCTTGGCGATAAGGTTACAGGCGACCAGAAACAGAAGGTCGAAAAAGCCATTGAAGTAACACGGGATGCCTTAAAGAGCGAGGATATTGGCAGGATAAAGTCTGCGATCGAAGATCTCACAAAGGAAATGCATGCGATCACCACGATACTTTATCAGCAGCAGGCTCAGCAACAGGGCCAGCCGGGAGGAAACTCAGAACAGCAAGAACCTCCACAGGAAGAAAAGAAAGATGAGACAGTAACGGATGCTGAATACAAGGTAGTGGATGAGGACAAGAAGTGATCGGAGAAGGTAAAACCTTCTCCTCACAAAAACAAACTTTTTTTGCCTGAAAGGTCATTATAAGTGCAATTCATGGCTACTAAACGCGACTACTACGAGATTCTCGGTGTGGATAAAAAAGCATCGGCCGATGAGATCAAATCAGCTTACCGCAAGCTTGCAATGCAGTATCATCCAGACAGGAACAAAGCCCCTGACGCTGAGGAAAAATTCAAGGAAATGTCTGAAGCCTACGCCGTACTGGAAGACCAGACCAAGCGCCAGCAGTATGACCAGTTTGGTCACGCGGGTATAGACCAGAGGTATTCGCAGGAAGATATTTTCAGGGGCGCAGCTCCTGACATTGAAGATATCCTAAAGGGTTTCGGTTTTGGAGGTGGGGGCGGCAGAGGCGGCGGTATTTTTGATTCGTTCTTTAGCGGTGGAGGTGGAAGACGCGAAGGACCAGGGCGCGGGTCTGATATGCTCTATGAACTTGCTATCGAGTTCGAGGAAGCGGCATCAGGAAAAAAGGTCAATCTTGAATACCCCAGGAATGAGACCTGCGATGTATGTAAAGGAAGCGGAGCAAAACCGGGAACATCCCCGAAGACCTGCACCACATGCCGCGGCACAGGTCAGGTGAGCAGGGCGCAGAACACACCATTTGGCAGGTTCATGACGACCTCGACCTGCGGGACGTGCCGGGGCGCAGGGAATGTTATTGATTCTCCGTGTACGACATGCCATGGTTCAGGCATTGTGCAGAAGAAACGAAAACTGGAAGTCAAGATCCCGCCTGGCGTTGATTCAGGTTCAAGACTTCGGGTTTCTGGCGAAGGAGAAGCCGGACAAAAAGGTGGACCTCCGGGTGACCTTTATGTGGAGTTATATGTCAAGCCCCACAAGATCTTCACCCGCCATGAAAATGATGTTGTCATGGAAGCCAGCATCAGTTTCGCACAGGCAGCGCTGGGTGATGAGATCCATGTACCAACGCTGGACGGAAAAGCATCTATGAAGATCCCTGCCGGGACACAGAACGGTCATGTGTTTCGCCTCCGGGGCAAGGGTTTTCCCAGTCTTCACGGGTCAGGTAAAGGTGACGAGCTTGTGAAGGTAAAGGTAGAGGTGCCGACAAAGCTGAACGAAAAGCAAAAGCAGCTTTTAAAGGAATTTGCCGAAATAAGCGGGGAGAAGATAAAGAGCAAAGGGTTCTTTGGAATTATGTGATGTTGAATTCCTGAATATGTGCAATATCATAGACTTCATCCTCGTCTTTTTCAACAATGACGGGGAGAGTGAGCTTCGTAGTTTTGGATTTTTTTGCCATGGTTGATTTAGACGCTATTCCGGGATTTAAGGATGTCGGAATACGGTGACCGTTACATTACATGTTGGTGCAATTAACGGTCACCTGGTATATGGTATCTTTACCGCATTCTTTCGCCTTAAAACCCTTTTCGTTTGATATCAGAATTTGAACATATTAAACCTTACTGATAAGAGCGAATGAATTTCCCGACCCCCCAGAACAGTGCCGCATCCGTTGCCTACCTCGACGCGCTTCAGGCAAAAGTGGACGTGCTCAGGCTCCTTCAGGTAGAGACCGGCGCCGAACAGGACGCGCTACTGCCGACTGTGCTAGATAAAGCATTTAAGGGGGAGATGTGAATGTTATATATATATATATAGCAAAAATCTTGTTAAAGAAGTTGGAAAAAATAAATGGAAATTGAATTCAAAGAGGATAAAATAATATTTGATAGGGAGCTTTCTTTACTGGATAGTTTCGTTTTAAGTTTCGCAGAACATCTGCAAACAAATAATATAAACTATGTAATTATTTCGGGTTATGTCGCTATTCTTTTCGGGCGCAGCAGGATGAGCGAAGATGTGGACATTTTTATCGAAAATATATCCTTTGAAAAATTCTTAAAATTCTGGTATCATCAAGCCATACGAATAGCGAAAAAAGGAAATTTTATTCCGAACATTGAGCTTAAATTTGTAAAAAATGACCTTGATAGGTATTCCCTTGATCATAGAAAGCATGTAAAGATTGCCGATAGGTCATTATATCTATCTCCACTTGAATTGCAGATTCCTTACAAGCTATTTCTAGGATCAGAAAAGGATATTGAAGATGCGCGGTTCCTGTTCAAGCTTTTTAAAGATAATTTAAATATTGTATTGCTCAAAATGTTCTTAACTAAACTGAAGATTTCAGATAATTATGCTAATAAATACCTGGGAGGTTTTGATGAAAGTTGATTTAGAAGAACTAAAAAAAGAGAAAGAGACCAATTTCAAGGAACGATTGGATTTCATTGATAGATATGTTGAATGGATAAAAGCCACACCAAATAAAGTGTGGTCAAAGCAACATAAAGATTTCATAGACAGTGCATTTCAAAAATCCTGAATCATCAAATTCCCTCCACGAACAGCGCCGCATCGTCGCCTATCTGACAGCCTTCAGGCAAAGGTGGACGTGCTCAGGCGTCTCCAGAGAGAGACCGGCGCCAAACTACGCGCTGCTACCGGCTGTGCTGGACAAAGCATTTAAAGGAGAGATGTGATAAGGGAGGAATTTGAATGGACTTGAATTTCTGTAAACATTATATGGGTGATGGAAATCCGCCTAATAACCGATATTGCAGGAAATGCCCTCAATCATATAATGCATGTGATGAACTCTGGAAACTGGTAATTAATCTTGCCAATTCCAACGATGGTAGAGCAGTATCACTTCTTGGAACAAATGCTGTATTATTGCCCAACTCTAATAATCCAGATATAGTTCATTTAGAGGTCAATGCACGCTGGGGTCTGACTAAGGAAGATTTCTTGCATTTTATTGCCATAAATCATGCACAAATGGGAAGAGCAAATCAAAGACATGACCCTAAAAGATCACCCAGTTTGACCAGGCAGGAACCCTATGTTCAGGCAATCGTTAAACAATTGGGTGGTATGGGAATCTCTGAGATAAGTAGAGTGAAATCTGTACAAAAAGGGATTAGTTAATTATATCAATACTCTCAGGTTCGCCGCCCCAGGCTGCGCCCGTGGAGGAGCGAGGAGTGGAGGGGGCTGGGGGTTGGCGGGCGCAGAATTTCAGCATGAGTACCACCGCAAAGAACGCAAAGGTCGCAAAGATAAATGAATTTGTTTTATAAATAGTTATTTATTAATATCTGGCGCCGCGCTAAAAGAAGAGCCGGATTGGACAGGATTTACAGGATTTACAGGATTAGTTGATGGGTTTATCCTGTCCATCCTGTTAATCCTGTCGGAACCCTTACTGTACAGCGCATCCACGAAAATCGAAGCCGACGTAGAACACGGATTGCGCGGATGACGCGGATCCACACGGATCGGAAAATCCGTGAAGATCCATCTGATCAGTGTCATTCGTGTACGCTTCCTGGAGGAGATTTTTATCCAGCGCGGGCTCGCTGCCTGCGGGGCTGCGCCAGTGGAGGCGCGAGGAGGGGGGCGCAGGGGAAGAATTCTGCAAAGGCGCTCCAAATTGCATTCTTCTGTCTACTACACGATACGCTCAAGAAGATATGTGGAAAAATCCGTTACGCATTTTTTCAGGAAGGTATAATATCCTTATAAGAGATATTAATGAATGGAAGAATAATGAAATTACAGCTTAGAAACGAGGATCAGATTTTGCAGGAGCTAATGGATAACTGCAAAAAGATAATCGGGAAAAACCTGAAAGCTATTGTGCTCTTCGGTTCTCGCGCAAGTGGAACCGCAAAAAAAGATTCTGATTTTGATGTTCTTATTATTGCAGATGATCTCCCCCAACACTGGCGCCAGCGGGATACGATTATTCTTGATCTTGACAGGCACGGGATTTTTGATATACTCCTATATACAGGAGAAGAATTGGAAAATGCCATAAATGCGGCAAATCCGGTTATCATGAATGTCTTTGATCGACCTCATAAAATACTTTATGGTAAATCCTTCATGGATCGGAAATCTCGAATATTTACCAATGAAGTAGAACAGCGTCATATACTCCGATTGGGAAATAACACATGGAAAATATCCGGTGGAATCAATGTTTGAGGCTTCAAAAATATCGGATGCATTTATTACAGAATCCAGGCTCGATCTGCTATCAGCAAAGCTTCTCTTTGATAAGGAAATTTACAGCAGAGCCATATATTTTGCCCAGCAGTCCTCTGAGAAAGCAATAAAAGCATGCCTTGCGCTTCGTAATATAATATCTGGAGAGCACAAAGTAACAGCATTCTTTGAAGATGAATTCAGGAATGATTTTGATAGTGAGGTTTTTGCAGAGATATTGGCTAATTCACGGGAGCTTGAGGTTCAGGGGATAAAAACAAGATATCCTCTTTTTTCACGTCCAGATATGCCGATGTGGATCCCATCGCAGGAATATACAGAAGAGGATGCAAGAGAAGCGATACGAAAATCAAGTTTCATACTGGAATCATTGGAGACGTTCATTAAGTCTCATAATGTATGAACTGATGTCATCAGTATTTGCTTCCGGGGAGAGCTTTTTATCCAGCGCGGGCTCGCTGCCTGCGGTGCTGCGCCAGCGGAGGCGCGTGGAGGGGAGCTGGGGATTTGGGAGAGGGGGGCGCAGGATTTCAACATGAGTACCACCGCAAAGAACGCAAAGATAGCAAAGACAAATGAATTTGTTTTATAAATCGTGATTTATTAATGTCCGGCGCTCGCGCAAAAAACGGAACCGCAGATGAACGCGGATGAACGCAGATTTATTGTGCTGGGTTTGCACAGGCGCGGCACTGGCTCGCTGCCTGCGGTGCTGCGGCAGTGGAGGCGCGAGGAGGGGAGTGATGAGAGGGGGACAGGCAGATCATCAGATTCCCGCTTCTTCCGGCGTTATTGCCCTGATACCTTCTATCCTTCCGAAATGCTTCAGATTCCTTGTTACGATGGCATCAATTCCAACAGATGTAGCAGCAGCAGCGATGAGGCAATCATTAAGCTCTATTTCTTCACCGCTTTTTACCAGCGAGGAATAAATTCTGCCTCCTTCAATTGCAATATTCCTGTCAATATCAACTAAAATAACAGGAGCGAGGAGATTCAGAGTCTTTTTTAGAGCATCTTTTTTTGGAGATAAATGAGCACCTACACTTAGTTCGGCAACAGTAATCGTTGATGTGTATCCTGTGTTCACATCCATGAGTGACTTGATAAAAGACTTTGAAGCGGGTACAACATCTTTTCTGAGGTAATCCACAAAGATGGAAGTATCCACGAAAAATTTCATTTTAGCCAATCCAGCCTTTTAGATTTTCTAAGCCCTTCAACGAACTCGGCGCTTTCTACATTATATCCCCATGCACCAGCAGAATCTTCCACCACATCTTTTCCAAGTTCCTTTACTTTCTGCTCTTTCACTATGTCCAGTATCGAATGAAGTTCCATGTCCAGTGCGAGAAGCCGTTTCTCCAGATCTGTTGCGGTTGTCATTCTTTTATTCCTTTTATATTCGTATGGATATTATCAGATATAATCGTTTCATTATCCTCATATATGTACAAGCCTTGTTCGAAGGGGTGCATATTCCCCGAAGATAAATAAATTTGTTTTATATATAATAACTCATTAATGTCCGGCGCCGCGCTAAAAGAAGAGCCGGACTGGACAGGATGAACAGGATTTACAGGATTAGCAGATGGTTTTATCCTGTCGATCCTGTTAATCCTGTCGGAATCTTTACTGTATGGCGCTTCTTCAGAAACCAAACCGCAGATAAAGGCGCCCAGAGTCACGCCTCTGGAGGGCGTGTCCACGTATGCCCTGCGGGGCATACGTGTGCGCGGAGTCGAGAACCCGCAGGGTTTCGGCATTGATGAACGCAGATTTATTGTGTCGGGTCTGTACAGGCGCGGCGCGGGCTCGCTGCCTGCGGGGCTGCACCAGTGAAGGAGCGCGGAGGGGAGGGGGCTGGGGATTGGGGAGACTATTATTAATCAAGATATATTAATATCTGGCGCTCGTCCTGAAGATTATCATGAGATGCACTTCAAAAAAAAGCCGCAGATGAAATAAGATAAAAAAAATGCTTTACCACAGATTTAAATAAATAGAATGGTATAATAACAATGACGTTTATACTGGATAAAGCATTTAAAAATCTGAAAATATTACAAGGAATATCGAATGATAACTGAAGCCGATACCTGTCGAAAATATGTTGTACCTAAACTTTATTCATCAGGCTGGAATGATGACCAGATCAGCGAACAGAAAACCTTCACCGATGGCAGGATCGTAGTTACCGGAGAGAAATACATAAGGAAGAAACAGAAAAGGTCTGACTACTTATTAAAATATAGAAGAGACTTTTCCATAGGAGTTGTAGAGGCCAAATCTGCATATAAGAATGCGGGTGACGGACTTCAACAGGCAAAAGAATACGCTGAAATCCTTGGTCTCAAATTTGCATATTCCACGAACGGCAAAGGTATTGTTGAACATGATTTTATCACCGGGAAAGACACGGACCTGGAAAATTTCCCCACGCCGGATGAACTCTGGGCTAGATTCAGCCAATCAGAAGATATTAAACCTGAAATTGCTGAAAGACTTCTTTCGCCATGCAATAACCTGCCCGGAAAGATCCCCCGGTATTATCAGGAAATTGCCATCAATCGAACCATCAAGTCCATTTTGCAGGGTAAGAAGAGAGTCCTTCTGACGTTAGCCACAGGAACAGGCAAGACATTCATTTCATACCAGATAATCTGGAAGCTGTGGAACACACGCTGGAACAGAACTGGTGAACACAGGCGCCCGAAAGTGCTTTATCTTGCTGACAGGAACATCCTTGTTGACGATCCGAAGGACAAGACATTTGCATCCATGGGGGATGCCAGAATTAAGATAGAAGGGGAAGCGATCAAAAGCAGGGAGGTATATTTTTCAACCTATCAGGCGATCGCAAAGGATGAGCGACGGCCCGGACTTTATCGACAATATCAAAGAGATTTCGTATCCCCTCCAAAAGGAGTGGTGCTGACTAATATTCCAATATTTTACCGTATTCTGCATGTTCTGGAAACCATGAATTATCCATTCTCTAACCATTATCTTTACAATCAAATGTCAAAGACTTT
>JAHIFK010000248.1 GCA_018900975.1 Methanobacteriota archaeon | reverse complement strand
GTATTTGAACTCGAAGAAGCAAATAAAGAACTTGAAGCCTTTTCATATTCCGTCTCCCACGACCTGCGGGCGCCGCTTCGAGCCATTGATGGTTTCTCAACTATGCTGTTGGAAGATTACAAAAATCTATTTGACAAAGAAGGCAATCGCTTGCTGAATATAATTCGAAGTAATACGCAAAGAATGGGAGAACTCATTGACGATCTTCTTACCCTCTCCCGCTTAGGGCGCAAGGAAATGGCGCTATCTGACATCAATATGGATGAACTTGTGAAAACGGTGATTGAAGAACTCAGAGCATCTGCTCCTGGAAGAGTGATACAATTCAACATAAATACGCTTCCTTTTGCCTATGGGGACGTGGGAATGATCAGCCAGGTATTTTTCAATCTCTTATCCAATGCTTTAAAATTCACAAGAACAAGAGAGAATGCAATTATTGAAGTTTGTGGATATTTCCATAAAGAAAAAAATGAGAATGTTTATTATGTTAAAGATACGGGTGTGGGATTTGATATGCAGTATATAAACAAACTATTTGGAGTGTTTCAAAGATTGCATAGCGATGATGAGTTTGAAGGTACAGGTGTTGGGCTTGCCATTGTCTGGCGCATTATTCACAGACATGGTGGAAGAACGTGGGCTGAGGGAAAAGTTAATGAAGGGGCAACGTTCTATTTTACTTTACCAACAAAGGAAAAGATAGTATGAATTTAAACGATATTGAAATTCTTTTAGTTGAAGATAAGCCTACTGATGCGGAACTTGTGCTCAGGTCGCTTAAGAAAGTTACTAAAAAATTTCATGTAGTGGGGGATGGGGCTGAGGCGTTAGAGTTTATTTTTGCCACAGGCAAATATGCGCAAAGGAACATTGAGAACCTACCGAGTGTTATTTTACTTGACCTGAAACTTCCCAAAGTGGATGGAATTGAGGTGCTCAGGAGAATTAAATCAGATGAGCTGACAAAAAAGATCCCTGTTGTTGCGCTTACATCTTCCAGCGAAGACCGCGACCTGAGGGAGTGTTATGAATTGGGCATAAATAGTTATATTGTCAAACCCGTTGATTTTGAAAAGTTCATGCAGGCGGTAACTGATCTGTGTAAATACTGGCTATCGATAAATATACCACCACGTTGAACTATTTTTCACGAATTGAGATTAACTTGTACCAGTAGTATGCCAGAAGAACCAGTAAGAACATTGAAAATGATAGTGATAAGTAGTGAACTATTTGTATCTCCTGCTCAAACCGCATAAAAGCTGATGGACATCCAAATATCTCGATTAACTGAAAAATAGTATGGAAACCCACGAAAGCGCCTGATACAAAAACGAGTATGAAATTTCTGGAAAGAAATTTTCGGGTAAGAAATGCTCTGGCTCTAAGAACGTCATCATCCATATGTCTCCACAAAGACCACGCCAATATAGAGAAACATAATCCAATAAGTGCTAATAAAACGGTTATTCCAAGAATAGCAGTCTGTAATTCCTTAAACATTCTTAATCAAATCCGAATTATTATCATAAATAGCTGCCGATTAATTCCGCAATTGCTGTTCTTGCGCTCATGTGAGGATTTGAAGCATTTTAGCATAGAAAAATTAGGTAGTCCCGGACGGATTCGAACCATCGTCTCCGGCTCCAAAGGCCAGAAGGATTGACCGCTACCCTACGGGACTGCATCTTAAACTTACAATTAAACTACTTATTCTTTATGCCAACATTTTTACTTTAATGAGTACATCTAATCATTATGACTGAGGAGTTATGCATAGTTCCTGATACAAGTGTTATCATAGACGGGAGAATAACGGCAAAATTAAAAGCCGGGGAATACCCTGAAGCCACAGTGGTCATAGCCGAGGCGCTCATGGCAGAGCTTGAAGCGCAGGCGAATAGAGGCAAAGAGACGGGTTTTAAGGGGCTTGAAGAATTAAAAGAACTGAGCGGGATGGCAAAAAGAGGGGAACTCAGGCTTGAGTTCACAGGAAAGCGACCCTCCCTTGAGCAGATAAAACTTGCTTCTTCTGGAGAGATAGACTCCATCATACGCGCGGTCGCAGTGGAGCGTAAAGCGCTTTTCATTACGAGCGACAAGGTGCAGGCAGAGGTGGGACGCGCCAAGGGACTGAACGTGGAATACCTGTATCCAGTGCAGGAAGAGCTCAGTGAACTTCTAATCAGCGGATTTTTCACAGATGACACTCTTTCAGTCCATCTCAAGGTCAAAGTGCAGCCAATGGCAAAGAGGGGCACAATAGGGAACCAGAAACTTGTTAAGATAAGGAAAGAACCCTGCACAGAGGCAGAGCTTCATGCCATAGCAAGGGAACTTCTTGTAAGGACAAAACGCGACCCTGATGCGTATCTGGAGATCGATTATATCGGGGCGACCGTATTCCAGATAGGCTCCATGCGAATAGCAGTAGCAAAGCCCCCGTTCTCGGACGGAATGGAAATAACCGCGGTAAGACCTATCGCTATAGTGAGCCTTGATGATTACAGGATGGGAAAGGAACTGAAAGACAGGATCGTGGAAAGGCAGCGCGGCATCCTTGTTGCAGGTCCGCCTGGGGCGGGAAAATCCACTTTTGCGGCAAGTATAGCCGAATTCCTGTACAGGCAGAACTTTATCGTGAAAACGATGGAATCCCCGCGCGACCTTCAGGTACAGGATGCGATAACCCAGTACGCCCCCCTTGAGCGGGACATGGAAAAGACCGCTGATATAATGCTGCTTGTGAGACCCGATTATACAATATACGACGAGGTAAGGAAGACAAAAGATTTCCATGTTTTCGCTGATATGAGGATGGCTGGCGTGGGAATGATAGGAGTGGTGCATGCCACAAGAGCAGTTGATGCTATCCAGAGGCTTATCGGTCGCGTGGAACTCGGGATAATCCCGCAGGTGGTGGACACCGTTGTTTTTATTGAAAAAGGAGAGGTCGCAAAGGTGTACGATATCGCCTTCACAGTAAAAGTGCCTCACGGCATGGTTGAGCAGGACCTTGCGCGTCCTGTGATAACCGTGGCTGACTTTGAGACCCGTAATGTGGAGTATGAGATATACACATACGGCGAGCAGGTCGTGGTGATGCCTGTTGGGGATACTGAAGGCAGGCGTCCTGGCATGTGGGCTCTTGCGGGGAAGGAGATACGCAAAGAAATGCAGAAATACGCACGCAGTATGGTTGAGGTCGATGTGGTTTCTGATACAAGCGCCACAGTTTACATGGACGAGGAAGACATAGCCGGAGTGATCGGTAAAGCGGGAAAGAACATTGACCTTATAGAAAAAAAACTTGGTATACATCTTGATATACGGGAAAGAAAAGCTGGCAGGGAAAAAGTAAAAAAGACAGTGAAAAGTGATATATCAAGTTTTGTTCCCACGGTTGAACGCTCAAAGAAACATATAATTCTCCATGTCGAAGGACTCTCAGGCGAGACCGTGGATGTGCAAATTGGTGATGATTACCTGCTCACAGCGACCATTGGGCGAAAAGGGGATGTGAAGATCGGGAAAGATACAGAAGAAGCACATAGAATAATGTTGGCTCCTTCTCTTGTTACTATGAGAAAAAGCGAAAGGCAGTGATATTTCCCTTAAAAACATATTATTTCTGCAAAGTCAAGTATTTAAGTGATTAAGCCCCTGTATAATTGGGAAGCAGGCAGGAAGCCGAGGAACTTATGATCTACAAGTTCGGGAATAAGAAGCCATCCATATCAGAAAGCGCTTTTATTGCAGACACCGCATGTATAATAGGGGATGTTTCAATAGGCGACAGATCAAGCGTCTGGTTCAACTCAGTTATCAGGGGCGACAGCGCACGTATCAGCATAGGGAACGGGTGCAGTATCCAGGATAACGCTGTCATACATACTGACGACAACGAAGTGAAGATCGGGGATGGTGTTATTATCGGGCATGGATGCGTTGTTCATGGAAGGCTGATAAACAACAATGCGCTTATCCCGCCAAATTATAAGGTCCATGCGAACACGGTGGTGATGGGGGTTCCCTGCAAAGAGATCAGGAAGACAAATGAAGAAGATATTGAGATAATCAGGAATACATTGAAAAAATACGAAAAATTAACTGAAGAATACCTTAAAATGAAAGGATAAATATGCGAAATATTAAAATTGAGGAGTTGGGCGCAACGCCGATAACAGAGCGCCAAGTTGAAGTGGTGGAGAGAAAAGGGCTGGGACATCCTGACTTTATCTGCGATTCAATAATGAACCAGGTATCTGTGGATCTGTGCAGGGAATATCTGGAGCGGTTCGGCGCCATTATGCACCACAATACAGATAAAGGAATGCTGGTTGCGGGAGAAGTGAAAACAAAGTTCGGTGGGGGTGTTATTCTTAAACCCATGCGGATAATCTTCGGCGACAGGGCTACTTTTGAGGTTGAGGGAGAGTTAATCGATGTCGAAAATATTGCCATAGATGCTGCAAAAAAGTGGATTGGAGAAAATCTCAGGTTTGTCAATGCAGATTCTATCGAGTACCAGGTCGAAATCGCACGGGGTTCAGCAGAACTGACTGATATCTTCAAGCGCCAGAATGCAGTGCTCGGAGCAAATGATACCTCTGCTGCTGTGGGATACGCCCCGATGACGCCGACTGAGAGCGTTGTGCTTGAGACTGAAAGGTACCTGAACTCACCTGATTTTAAGAGACGATTTCCAGAGTCGGGTGAGGATATAAAGGTCATGGGGCTAAGGGAAGGGAATGAACTGAATCTGACGGTTGCAGACCCGCTTATAGACAGGTTCATCGTATCTGAAACTGAATATTTTAGGAAAAAGGATGAATTGCTTGAGGAGATTATTACATTTGCAGGAGGTCGATCTGAACTTGAGACCTCAGTCCTCCTGAACACGCTTGACCGCGAGGGACGCGGGATGGGCGGAATATACCTCACGGTCACAGGCACATCTGCGGAAGATGCTGATTCAGGTCAGGTTGGGCGCGGGAACAGGGTGAACGGCATAATTCCATTGAATAGACCTGTGAGCAGCGAGGCTGCTGCGGGTAAGAACCCTGTGAGCCATGTGGGGAAGATATACAATGTGCTCAGCCACAGGATAGCCAATGAGATATACGTTAATGTGCCTGATATAAGAGAGGTTTATGTGTGGCTGTTGAGCCAGATAGGCGAGCCCATCGACCTTCCGAAGATAGCTGCTGCGCAGGTCATCATGGAGCGCGGGGATGTGGGATCTGTGAGAGACGAGATAAATGAGGTAATAGACCGGGAGCTTGCTAACATACAGGAGTTCTGCATGGAACTGGCGAAAGGGAAGGAAGCGGTGTGCTGAGGGAATTTCTTGTGTGGTTTACGGGTTTGTTTTTTCTGTGGGCGTTTCAATTCGTGTTGGTAATTATGTAAAGATACAATATCTTGATACTGCCTCATTACTCATGAGAACAATATTTTTCACTTTTTTTATGAATTCAGAGACGTCAAGAGGTTTCGATATGTAATCATTAAAGCCTGCTTTGATGAATCTTTCTTTATCTCCTTTCATCGCAAATGATGATATCGCCATTTAATTCCTCGGACTATACATTATTTTTGATCATTTTCACCTTTAATAAACCGACCCCAGTATGGAAATACCATCTTTCCCCACCGTGATCTGATGTTTTTCCATGCTGTGGTTAGCGGTTCGCATTTTTCTTATCTGGATATACCTCTTAACATTCTCCTTGGCTTCTATTACCCCCAGTTCTATTATGCCATCCGCAAGGAAATACTCGGGTTGCTCTGCATAATTAGTAGAGCCCACAAATACCTGTTTTTCAGGAGAGCAGGTTTCCATTATGAGAAATGATGTCAAATCTTTATCCCTTAGCATTGTGAAGAAGTGATACATATTCTTCCTGAGATTTTCCCAGGTCGATATCGAATAGAATGCATTTAGCGAGTCAAGGGCAAAAACCGTCAGATTCTCGTATTTTTCCCTGTAAAAATCTATCATATCTTCCGTAATCTTGTCGATGTCCAGTTCTTCGTTATTCGATTCAAATCTCATATCCTTGTAATCGAAAATGTGTAGTCTGTCCAATTTCTTGATTCCAAGGCTTTCCATATTCCGGAGATGGCTCTCTTTCGTCTCTTCAAGACTTGCGTACAGGCCGTGCTCGTTGTTGTCTGCAAGATAGTTTGACATCATATTGAAGACCATGCCAGATTTCAAACCCCCCTCTATCCCTGATACAAGTATCACCGAACCCGCGGGTATATCACAGTCGCCCTTAAATAATTCGTTCAAGCCGTTGATAGAGTTCTTAAACATCGTGTCCAAATTTTTTGATTGAATTCAAAAAATACTCATCTGCATCGATAAATTCGGCTATTCTTTTGTCGACAACCTGCTTTCCCTCCTGGGTACAGGAATATATTTTTTCCCTCAAGTCCCCTTTCGTAAATCTCACTTGTAAGATGCCTTCATCTTTCAGGGTATACAAAAGCGAGTAAATTGTCCCCTGGCTTACTAAAACATCATATCTTGCAAAAATTTCCTTAATTATGTCATACCCGCTCATCGGCCTATCGGAAAGCATTGAAAGTACAGTGATTTCAATATGCTTCTTAACAATATTCTCTTTATATCTAAATTGTGGGGATTTATATATTTTTGGAACTTCTTTCTTAGCAACTGCACAAATATCCATACTTCGACCTCATTCTTTTCAATCTTTCGCATAATCATAATCCCTCTTTCAAAAAGCTGATTTGATCATGATCAAACTATCCCCGTTTTTCACGTTTTCAGACAGGATTAAAGAAATGAACTTATAAAGATAAATAGTTTTTCATCATCCTAATTATGATAATAAATGAAATCGTTCTCTTGGTATTCCATTGATGTTTTCAATATTTGTTGTTTCTATATCTTGAATTTGAAAATGGAAACCAATTCTATGATAAGCTAGTTATTTGTGTATTCTTATGCAATACGCTATTAATTATATCCACATACTCTTCTTTTAAGGAATACACAATATGTGTTTTATAAGATTCTTTGACTGCATGCAGGATACCGAGCTTTGAATGAATATAACCCAGAGTTGAAGAAACTGCTCTATAGGAAACCTTGAATTTCTTATTTAGTTCCTGATATAACAGGTTTACTGTTACCTTTTTTACTCTAAGTAGAATATCAATTATGAACTTCCTAAGCCCATCGATATCCAGTTCCAGGTAAACCTCAAGGCGCCTCATTATTCTCAATTTTAGTTTCTCCACCGTATCACCTTATGTAAAGATATTTATTTAGTATATATATATATACTTTCTCTTTTATTGGTTTTGGGATCACATATTTTTATGATAATTGTCCATCATCCTTTCAATAAGTGCGAACTCCCTTTCTTCAAGAGTAGCAGGGCTGAACGGTAAAATAAATATTGCCTTCTGCAGGATAACCCATTCCCGTATATCGTATAAAAATTTTAAAACCGGGATAAAACCATTCGTGATAATCAGGTATTCCAGGCAGTCCAGCAATACGATCGGGTTTTTGCTTTTCCTGAAAAAATCTTTTATCATGCCCGCCATTATCTCAAGATTGGCAGGATTAATGCTCTCACTCCCATGTTTGCTTATCCAGAAAATCGGGGTTGTTTGCAAAAGATATCTCTGCCTGATCTCTTCAGGTGAATCCATTGTAAAGCACAACCCCTGTGCTCTGGCTTGCATGCAGTGTTTGCAGGGGCAGGGCAGAGTACATCCTTCGCATCCTATACTTTCACAGGAAAATGTCTCAGGATGCTGGCATTCTGCACATGTGCCCTTTATCATGGATACGAAAATCTCAAATGCCGCTTCAGATTTAAGTTCTTTTATCAGATAACTTCTCCCTCTTTTTAATTTTGTGCCATCAAAATTCGCCACAGGCTCGGTGACAGGAATCACCTTCGGCTTTCTCTTGAAGATCTGTAAGATATTGGGCACTTTAATCACCCTTCGGAAGCGTGAAATAAAAACTGCTTCCTTTTCCCTCCCCATCACTTTTCACCCATATCCTGCCCCCGTGCGCCTCAACTATTCCCTTAGCGATGGTGAGCCCGAGTCCCATCCTCTCTGATTCCCGCATCAGGGATTTGCCGCCCACAGTGTAGAACTTCTCAAATATCTTCTCATGCTCTTCTTCAGGTATCCCCATGCCTGTGTCAGAAATCGAAACAAGTATGTGCTTTTTTTCTTCTTTTATTTCAACCTCAATCCTTCCCTTATTTGGGGTATATTTGACGGCATTGGTGAGCAGGTTGTTGAATACCTGCTTTATACGCTGCGCATCCCCCTCGATCTTAGGCAGCTCTCCATTCGTCTTTAAGGACATGGTAT
>JAHIFK010000247.1 GCA_018900975.1 Methanobacteriota archaeon | reverse complement strand
CGCCGAATCGTTCCCGAAGCAAACACATATGAGAAACTTAAATACAGGAAGAACGCTAAATCCCACGAACCGATAAGATGCGCTGGATTTGATGCTACAAATCCGCGTTCATCTGCGTTTATCTGCGGTTCGTTTTCTTTAGACCCCATAGCAATCAACAGAATCTTTTTCCGGATCTACCATTGTATTTTCTTCAGGCAACGCAAATCTACATTTTTCAGAAGGTTGGCGGAAGACTATAGATCAATTTATCTCGGTTATTTGTTGCTAATTGACACTTGACAAGACAGTAGGCACTTAGTGCGAAATGTGGGTTTTACACTCCCAATCGGCTTTATTCTTTTTTGGTTTCGATTTGATTCTAGGCTGCGATAGTGGTTCTGAAACTTTCTCAAAAGGCTGACTCTTCTACAGCGCCTCGATGATCAGCTCCGTGCTTGTCATATCCATGCTGCTGAACTGAGTATCCCATGCGCCCATATCAGAGCGGCCGTGCCTTACACCCAGTTCTTTCACGCGTCTTGCGTATGCCTCTTCCGGCCATGGCGCTGCTGTAATAGAGTTACCAGCCTGTCCAGAAGTTCAAGCTTAGGCATCCTTCGAGGCTTACCGCAAAGAGCCGCAAAGGACGCAAAGAATATTGCTGCTATGCTTTGCGATCTTTGCGTCCTTTGCGGTGATCGAAGTTCCTGAAAAACCCCAGCAGGTTGGTGGACATCTGGACTAATACAATTGCACAGGAAATTTCAAATTCCTAATGGCATTTTTGTTAAAATGAACCTCAACTTGGTTCTTTCTGGATCCCTATTACAGAAAGCAGCCGCTTTACAACGACCTCTTCTGCAAGTTTCATGAGTGTCTGCTTGTCCTTTGTCCCGCCCAGCACCCCAAGCGGTATCTGCGCGCCTGCAAGCAATGAATGTCCTCCGCCCTTATCTGCGCCGAAAGCATCCTGCATTACCTTTCCAATATTGATCCGCACATCCCGGGTTCTTCCAGATATGTATATGTGGTCATCACCCAGCCCGAAAACGATGGTCGTCGTGATCCCTTCCAGGGAGAGCAGATAATCTGCCGCCTGCGCCAGTGCGTCCCTGTTGTGTATAGGCCCCACGTTCGAGAGCAGGTAACTGCCCCTTATATCCCTGTTCTTGATGGCATCCCCCAGTATCTCAATTTCCTCTATCGACCTGCTTGGAGTCTCTATCTTGCTAAGAATGTCATGATTTGCAAGGGGGTAAAGATATGCGGCCGCTATCAGGTCCGAAGGGTCCGTATTCCTGCAGAAATCATCAGTATCCACTTTAATGCCGTATAAAAGAGCTGTAGCAAGATCTGTTTTTATCGGTATGGCAAGGTCCTGCAGGTACTTCGTCATAATGGTGGCTGTCGCGCCGATGTTAGGCCTGATGTCTACGTACTCAGCCTTTATCTCTTCTATGTCTGCCTGATGGTGGTCTATCACTATGCTGACCTGCGTGTCATGGGGAAGCATATTGTTCACACCCGGGGTTGAGCATTCGATCATTGCTATTTTTTTATAATCTGATGCCTCAAAATCCGTTGACTGATCCAGTTCTATATCCAGCAGATTGACGAACGCTTTGTTCTCGTGGTGATCGATATTTCCTCTGTAATGGATCTCCGCCTTAACACCCACGCTGCCTGCTATCTCTTTTAAGCCCATTGCGCTTGAAATAGCATCCGGGTCAGGATTGTTATGGACTATGATGGCAAACTTACCATCCCCGACCGAGGCGATCAATTTTTTAAGTGCCTTTGCCATGTTTACTGATGTGTTTTTCTCAACGTACTGAACTATCGCCAGGGCAATGGACTTGTGCGGGAGTTTTGACGGGAGGACAACAAGATCAGCTCCTGCCGCTTCCAGTTCTTCTTTCTGCGGGTAATCATTTGCCTTGGTAACAACAAGGACATCTGGAGCCATTTTCTTTATATGATCGAGGGCTTTTTTATTTGCATTGATGTCAGAACTCACTATAAAAACTGATTTCAGGTATTTGAGGGCGAATTTGGTGAAAACTTCAGTTTCACCTATATCACCATGCAGTGCATTGAGATTTTGCTCTATTAATGTCTGTACCTTTGCTGCATCTTTATCAATGAGAACTATATTTTTATCTCTTGTTCCGAGTTCATTAGCAATGGCAAGGCCTATGCCTCCGCTGCCCAGAACAGCATAAACTGCCCTTATGGGCTTTAGTTCAGATGATTTTTCCTCCATGGCAAAGCCTCCTTTATCCCTTATATTAGGTAACATGTATTTAAAATACATTGGCCCTTATAGTTTTTCAGGGATTTTGATAGTAATGTGCCCAGACTGAATGCCTGAAATCAGACAATAAACTATATATGTTATTATGATTATTATTATGTTAACGGGCGGGAAGGCAACTTTTTTACTAACCCCCACTCCCACTCCCCGACTCGCCCGTTAATTTTTACCAGGATTTATCGTGATCCCTATATTATTTAATGTATGATTTCAAGGATGCCCCATTATTTGATCTATGATTTCAAGGGCCCACGCCCAAAAGCCTCAATATTCATCATCGCGATAGTATCATCTATGAAGCTTGACGGGTCTTATGGTGAAGGCGGAGGGCAGATATTAAGGACTGCTGTGGCGCTTTCTGCGGTTACGGGAGAACCTGTTGAAATAAATAATATCAGGAAGATGAGACCAAAACCAGGACTTTCTGCGCAGCATGTGAAAGCAGTGGAAAGCGCTGCTGCACTCTGCGATGGGGAAGTTAGCGGCTGTGGTCTTCATTCCACGTCCCTGACCTTTACCCCGGGGAAGATAAAAGCAGGTACATATAATGTTGATATCGGCACAGCAGGAAGCATAACTCTTCTCCTCCAGTGCCTTATGCCCATAGCCCTGCATTCTCCAGGGACAGTTAAACTCAATATATCAGGTGGAACTGATGTTTCATGGTCGCCCACAATTGATTACCTGCGCTTTGTCACACTTTTCGCGTTTTCAAGGATGGGATATGATTGCAGCATCCGACTTGCACGGCGGGGATACTATCCCCGCGGCTGTGGAGACGTCGAAGCTGTGATCGCTCCTGCAAAATTAAAGAGAATAGAGTTTGAAAACAATGCCTGCGCTTTTGTTGAGGGGATCTCCCACTCATCCCGTCTTCCTGCCCATGTTGCACAAAGACAGGCCTCTGCTGCCCAAAAGCTCCTGCGGCAAGAAGGATACGAAGCCCGTATCGCACTTGAAAACAGAGATGACCCATCAACCGGGAGCGGGCTGACTCTGTGGTGCGGATGTGCCGGAGGGAGCGCGCTTGGAAAACCAGGGCTGTCTGCTGAAAAAGTGGGAATTTTAGCGGCAGAGGCGCTACTTGCTGAATTAAAGTCAAAAGCAGGAGTTGACGAATATCTGGCTGACCAGTTAATTCCCTACATGGCGTTAGCGGGCGGCGGTTCTTTTACCACAGGGAACATTTCCCTTCATACAAGGACAAACATCTGGGTCACAGAACAGTTCTTTGACGTGAAATTTAACATACAAGAACCTGGAACAGGATTATTCCACGTATATGTATTAGATAAAGTTAATACTGAAACGTGATATATAAATATGTATGGAAAACAACTCACATGAATGACAAGCTCACTGACAATTTCGGCCGGGTAATAAAAAGTCTGCGTATCTCGATAACGAAAAAGTGCGATTTGAAATGCATTTTCTGCCACCAGGAAGGGGAAAAACATGCGCCTGAGAAAGAAATGTCGGTTGAGAATATCGTGCGGATAGTTACGGCTGCGACTGAGTTCGGTGTGGATAAAGTAAAGTTCTCCGGGGGCGAGCCGCTCATGAGAGAGGATTTTGAGGAGATAATTGCGCAACTTCCGGCTTTAAGAAATATATCAGCCACCACGAACGGCGTGATGCTTTCAGAACGCGCATCATCCCTTGCGGATAGCGGTCTTGACAGGGTGAATGTGAGCCTCCCCTCCACCAATAAGGAGCATTATGGCGCCATAACAGGTTCTCCTGACATGCTCCCAAAAGTAATAGCAGGCATTGATGCGGCGATCGATGCAGGATTAACGCCGGTCAAACTCAATATGGTCCTCCTTAAAGGCATCAACCACAGCGAAATAGATGATGCGATCAATTTCATAAGAAGGTATGACGGCAGCGTGATACTCCAGCTTATCGAGCTCATGAATTTCAGGGAGATTAGCCAGTTCATGGTAGATATCGAAAGCGTGGAAAGAATGCTGGAATCAAGGGCAACAAGTGTGAATGAACGGGAGATGCACAGGAGAAAAAAATATTTCATTGACGGCGTAGAGGTTGAACTTGTTAGACCTATTGACAATTCACGGTTCTGCGCAAACTGCAACAGGCTGCGCGTTACTTCAAGCGGGAAGTTGAAACCCTGCCTTATGAGAAATGATAACCTGATAGAAATTAAAGATGGGGCCAGCCACGAGGAAATTAAAGACATCCTCAGGGATGCAGCCCTGCGCAGAGAACCCTATTACAAGGGATGATCACCTACTCTTCTTCAATTAGATTGAAAACCCAGGCAGAAAGCGGTATGCACAATTCAGGCGTGCATTCAACTGTGCAGCCTGTGCATGGTGCGAACATATCTCTGACAAGCAATAACTTGAAATTCCTGGCCTTCGCCTTTTCCTTTATCTCGGCAACCCTGATACGGTAAGTCCGTGTGCCCCCGGTCGCTTCATGTTCCCGGACAATTTTCCCTTCTTTTTCAAGTTTATCAACAATACGCGAGCATTTTCTGCGGTCGATCTCGGCCTTCTTCCATAGCTCATTCTGCAGGATACCCTTTTTTCTGGATTTTATTAATTTAAAGACTTCTTCTTCGACTTCCATTCTATTCCCCTACCGGGCACAGTAGAATTATATTATTACCCCTTAAAACCACTGAACCCAGAGAACGTGACTTTGCTCCGTTTGCTATCTCAAAAGTTTCTATAAGATGTAAATTCAGGTTGTCATCAACACTCTCAAGCTTACCCTCAAGCATGTTTTTATCGCCTTTCATCTCAACCTGTACGCGTGTACCAATTAAACTCTGAACTTTTTTATTGGGAAACAAGATATAACCTCTATACTTCTCTCCTTTTATATCCTTTAGTACTTCAATTTTTGCATGGATTTTGCGGATAAGTCAAATATCACCTGGTTTGTTTCAGGTTTACAGCCGTATCAAATATCATTTGGGGTGTTTCAAGTACCGTGACCCCTTCAAGTTCCCGCAGTAGCCTTACGTTCTTTGCATCAACGTCACGGACTTTAAGTTTGACAAGACCTCCCCTTATCGCGCCGTAACTGCACAGTTTCACGCATATTCCGCACCCGCTGCATTTTAGCAGGTCTATCTGGTCAGTGATGGCATGTTCGGGGCATTTATCCGCGGGCGGACATATTTCGCATCTCCTGCATATCTCCCTGTCTATGAAAAACGGCATTCTGGATTCGATATCCCCTGCTATATCCACAGGGACGATATACACAGGTACGCCGCCCTTCGCCGCCTGAGCCACTGCATTCGTTATCAGGGTATCCGCTATCCCGCAAACGATCTTGGCAGTAGTGTTGGAAGTTGCTGGCGAGACAATAAGCGCATCGTATTTCCCAAGCAGGAACCTTCCTGTCTTCGGGACGCTTGCCCCCTGCTCGCGTTCAAGAAAGATCTCTTCAAGGTATGAGCCGTCTGAAATAAAGTTCAGGTCATTCTCCAACCCATACATCCTCACCACCTCTTCACCTGCCCGCGACACAAGGGTTGTCACTTTCAGATCAGGGGTTGATTTTCTCAGTTTCTTAAATAATTCAACACTTTCACGCAGGAAATGCCCCGCGCCTGTGATGCCCCATGCGAGTTTCATAATAGATCATCTCCTATAGTACAAAATTACAATAGCTATGACTAAAATTAAGCATGCCCAAAAAATAAAACCAATCCTTTTTCCACATAACTTACAGTCTTGTTTCCAATCCAAGACATTAGAACTAAAATGATGCATATAATTAGCTCTGCCCCATTTATGAATGCCAATTTTACAAAACCAAGATGCCATCATCAACCTCTTATAACACGAATTTCTTGACAAAATAAAATAGTAGGGTCAGTTATTCGCTGTATTCTATAACCTAACACCATCTCAACAATATTTTCTTCTATATATGATTGCACCATAAATCTATTATTTTTAATTGTTGAGATATAATAAGTCCATGTAATATTCGTATATTTCTTTAAATGACATGCCACAGCCTCAAACTTAAATTGTGATACTGTTATATGAAAGTACCGACAGTAAAGACCCATGATAAAAAAATAGATGATGAATGAAGCACCATTACAATTGTTTCAGCAAAATTGAGTACACTACCAAGTATATTTAAGAACCTCATCTCTGATACTTATTCTATGTCCACTTTGCGCTCTTTGCGTGCTTTGCGGTGTTTGATTTTATTCACCGCAGAGGGCGAAAAGGACGCAAAGATAAGTTCAAAACATTCAGTTCTCAACTATTAAACCTTCGAAAAGTATTTATTTCTTGTCTATTAACACTACTAATATGTTTGAAAACATCTTCAGGGGATTTTCCTTTATTAAAGAAAGCTTCAGCCTTGTGACGAAAGACAAGGACCTAATAAAACCATCTATATATTCAATATTCTTCGGGATCTTATTTACAGTTATCACAGGAATAGCCATCTATCTTTCCACTGCAATGATGCCGCAAGAACTCGTTTATATCCTTGTTTTCCTTGTGCTGCTGGGAGAATATTATATATCATACTTTTTCACAGGCATGACAGCGTTCCTTGTTTACGATTACTTTAAGGACGGAGATGCGACGATGTCCGAGGCATGGACAGCGGCAAAGAAGAATGCAGTGACATTGTTCTATCTGAGCATCATTTCTGCTATCGTTAAGGTTGTAACAGGCGTCCTCAGGGGAAAGAGTGGAAGGGATAGGGGCGCTGCTGGCGGTCTTGCTAATATGGTTATCGGGTTCATAGAGCGTGTGTGGACTGTAGCTACTTATTTCATAATCCCTGCGATAGTGATAGAGGACAGGGACTTAAAGGGCGCAGTGGCAAGAGCTACTGATATAATGCAAAGACACCTTCTTCCCATAGGCGTGGGTGAGATAGCTGTCGGGCTTGTCACGGGATTGCTCACTCTGATCGGATTCATAGCTGCCATTGTTATCGGATTTGTTATTTTCGGCGCCATGAGCGGCGCAAATGCCTTTGCAGGAGGGCTGATCGCAATAGTGGTAGCAGCGGTCATAATTGTTCTTGTCATCGCGCTTTCCATGTATGTCACGACGGCATACCATACATGCCTCTTCCTGTGGGCAAGGAGCGTTGAGGATGCGGGAGCCGGTGCACAGGGAACGGTTAAGCCTCCGGCGCCAATAGCGAATACGCTTGGGGTATGAATGAACCGATTAGAGAAAGGCATTAAATTCAAAAATATTGAAGAATTTGATGCATATTTTTCCGATTAATTATGTCATGCAATGTAATTGAGCCTCAGGCAAACCTGACATTACTGCTTTAAATCCTAAAATAAACCCCAGAAAAACCTGATTATCCCAAAAATTTCATATAATCCCTCAAACAGACAACCGCCTGAATGCACTTGGTGCCCTGATCAGGTCATATCTTCCAACTTTGCATGCAGTCAGGGCAGTAAGTAAAGCAGTAATATTGGAAACAGAAACGAAACATCTTGCCCAATCTATTCCGGCAGTCTTATTATCCTTATTATTTTTCCTGAAAAATCTGTAAGTCTTGTCTGAAAAATAGATAGAATGCGAGTTTTAATTTTTTTCACTTTTTCTGGAATTTTTCGTTGAAACACTTCTTCATATTTTTTTCTTCCTTCGACACTCTTTAAACTTATTATGATTTGATTTGCAACTATAATATAGCTCTAATTAGGCATAATCTTTTCTATTTGATGTTTAAATGTAATTTAAAACTCTGCTATGAAATTTTTTAAAAAAATAGGTCTTGATGTTAATCTATATTAAGAAATAAAGGAGATTAGAGATTTTGCTATTGGCTCACTTAAATTTAAACATATTATGTCCGAAACCTTTATTACAGTATAATAATAATGATGACAATACAACAATTCACTTCAGGATAGGGAATTATGAGTATAGAAACCGATTATTACATCTATGCGGAACCATTCATAGTATCTATGTATCTGGTCTTCATTTTCTTATCCGTCCAGATCTGGTTCTTATGGAAAGATATTGACAAAAGTGAACTGGATCTAAAATCATTTTTTAATGATTCTTTTTTTACAAGGAACTGTATTTATGTGTACTGTTTCAGCACGTTTTTCTTCATACATGGGTTTTTTTACGGAACTACTGTGCCTGGTGTGTATTTTAAAGCCCTTGAAGTACTGACGCTGTGTGGTCTTGTATTGTTCACTTACGACTGGTACAGCGTGCTTGAACCGTGCGCCACCAGGAGGTCACTGCCTCAGGAACTTGTTGATCTCCGCTGCGTTTTAAAGAAAGATTAAGTTGGGTAATGCCAAATCTTAAAGGGTTTAAAAGCCTTTAACGCGGTAATGAAACAGGAAATGTCAAGCGTGGATGTAGCTGCGCTCGTTCTAGAACTTCGTCCCAGGCTTCTTGATGCTAAGATCATGAAGATATACCAGCACTCGCCTGATGAGTTAAGGATAGGCCTCCATATCTTTAAAGAAGGAAGAACGAACCTGGTCATAGAGGCAGGGAGGCGTCTGCATCTGACAGCTCACCCTGAGGAAGCCCAGAAACTCCCGCAGTCCTTTCCAATGCTCCTTCGCAAACACCTGAGCGGTGGAAGGATAACCGAGATATCGCAGTACGATTTTGACCGCATAATAGAACTGCATATCCAGCGCGGAACGGACACAACATTACTTCTCATCGAGCTTTTCTCACGGGGCAACATCATTTTACTTGATGCGCAAAAGAAGATCATCCTGCCACTTAAATCCATCAGCTTCAGGGACAGGAGAGTAGTACGGGGCGAGGTGTATGAGCTTCCGCAGGCGCAGTTAAGCCCGGTCACAGCTACTCATGACGAATTGAAAGAGATGCTCTCCAACTCAGATAATGACATAGTCAGGACTATAGCCACCCGCATGAACATGGGTGGGCAGTATGCAGAAGAAGTCTGCTCGCGCGCAGGGATCGATAAAAATACGCCGGCAAAACAATTAGGTGATGTGTCGCTGTTGCACAAGGCCATGCAGGAGGTGTTCAGACCGCTGGGCGCTGAACTGAAACCGCATATCGTATTAAAGGATGGAAAACCTGTTGATGTCCTTCCTTTTGAGCTTTCCCATTATGAAAAGAACGAAAAGAAATATCTTGGCACTTTTAATGATGCTCTGGATGAATACTTCAGCGCTGGAGCTGAAAAAAAACGCGAGCAGATAAAAGATATTAAGGATACAAAAAACAAAAAGATGGGGTTGTACGAGTACCGCCTTCAAAAACAGATGCAAGCGCTAGAGAAGTTCAGAGATGATGAGAGAAAGCTCGTTCACAGGGGTGAATTGATCTATGGGCATTACCAGACTGTTGACGGCATCCTGAACGCGATAAAAGCCGCACGAGAGAAGGGTTATTCATGGGATGATATCAGGAACGTCCTTAAAAGTTCTGATATGGCTGAAGCAAGAGCGATCAAATCCGTTAATTCGAGTAAAGGGACTATTACGATCACGCTTGATAATGAAGAAATTGAACTGGACGCAAGGCTTTCAGTAACTCAGAATTCACAGGTGTATTACGACAGGTCAAAGAAATTATCCTCAAAGATAAAAGGCGCACTCGATGCTATTGAAGCCACAAAAAAGCTGACTGGAAAAGAAGAGGCTCCAAAAAAGACAAGGCAGAAGCTCCCGGTTCACAAACAGAAATGGTATGAGCAGTTCAGGTGGTTTTTCTCCTCAGACGGCTTCCTTGTCATCGGGGGAAGGGATGCACAGAGCAACGAGGATATCGTGAAAAAATACCTTGAAAAGAGGGACATCTTCTTCCACGCTCATGTATCGGGTTCACCCGCTGTAGTCGTCAAAACCGAAGGCAAAGAGGTTCCTGAGACCACGCTCCTTGAAGCTGCCCAGTTCACAGTTTCTTACTCGGTTATCTGGAAATCAGGGCAGGCAAGCGGGGATGCCTACTGGGTAATTCCTGAGCAGGTCTCAAAGACTCCGGAGTCAGGGGAATATGTGGCAAAAGGGGCCTTTGTGATACGCGGTAAGCGTAATTACTACAAGGATGTCATGCTGGGCGCAGCGCTGGGTCTAATTCTTAACGAAGAAAAGAGGCTGATAGGCGGACCGGTGAGCGCGGTAAGGAATAGGGCGCAGTTCGTTATGGAAGTGGAACCGGGTGAGTTTGAGCAGAATGACATATCAAAGAAGATATACAGGATGCTTGTCGATAAGTTCGAGGATAAGAGGTTCATCAAGGATATGGCATCGCCTGATAAGATAGCGATGTTTTTGCCGCCCGGGAGATCGAGTGTGAAGGAATTATGATGCCTTTGCCTTAACCAGGTCTTTTTCCGCTTCTACATCATACTCATCGAATATCTCACCAACAAGTTCTTCAAGGATATCCTCTATTGAAACAAGTCCTATTACCTTCATATTGATATCCACCACGACCGAGATATTCATCTTCTTATGCTGCAATTCTTTAAGTAGAGATGATATCTTCTGACCCTGTTTCACGATAATAATGGGGCGCATGATCTGATGCACTCTTTTTGATATCAACTCAGTATCCTTGAACTTAAGAAGGTCTTTTGCATATATCATCCCCACGACATTGTCAAACTCCTTCTTATATACCGGGAGCCTCGAATGACCCGAATTGTTCACAAGCGCGAGTGCAGCTTCAAGCTTCTCTGATTCGTCTATGCTGACGATATCAGCTCTTCGCGTCATCACCCCGTGGGCTCTCTCATCCGTGAAATCGAATACATTACTTATTATCTCCCTCTCGTGTTTCTCGATAGTTCCCTCTATTTCTCCCTCCTTCAGGAGCATGTGTATCAGTTCCTCATTGACGAACGGGTGCTTTACATGTTGTTTCCCTCCAAAAATCACTATCAGGGAATTAACCATAGTAGTAAGCAGCCAGACAATTGGTTTCATTATGCTAATCAAGACCATTATGGGATTTGCCACCAGCATGGCTAGAACTTCTGGGTTCCTTTGAGCAAGCGTTTTCGGGATAACTTCACCCAGGATCAGGATCAACAGGGTCATAACGCCTGTCGCGATGGCGAGACCGGAATCCCCAAAAACACGCAAAGCAGCATCTGTAGCCAGTACAGATGCGCCTATGTTCACTATGTTATTCCCTACCAGTACGGCGGCAAGGAACTGTTCAGGTCTCTCAAGTAATTTAACTACTTTTTTTGCGTTCTTATTGCCTGATTCTGCAATGTGCCTTATCCGAATTTTTCCCACAGAAAGAAGCGCAGTCTCAGAGAGTGAAAAAAATGTTGAAAATACGATAAGTAACAGTATTATGATTATTTCAAACGTTGTCGATGAATCCATTAGATATTTATCTATATATCATGTCGGTTTAAAAATTTAACTGCAAACGAAAATATAAACGTGAAGATAAACATTTAACCTCGAACATGATAATTCTCGCGGAATTCGAGTTCGATCTCGGCACGATCAGCAGGATAATATATGAGTCGCTGCTACCTGAACTGGAGGAAGAGTACCAGCGCACACGATCAACGCTGCGATTGGAACAGGATACACTTATTTTAAACGTGGAAGCGGACGACCTGGTATCAATGAGGGCAGCCCTGAACGGATGGCTGCGTCTAGTAAAAATTTCCTGCGAGATGACCTCGATGCACAAGTTATAAATCAGGGTTTGGCAATACTACACCCAGATACAGGTGAATACAATGAGTTCAGATTTACCCCCACAGATTAAAAACCAGCTTGCACAGTTGCAGCAAATACAGCAGCAGGCGCAAGCGATCGCAGGTCAGAAAAACCAGGTCGAAATAAACCTTAAAGAGACCGACCTTGCTCTTGAAGAGCTTGAAAAACTCGATGAAGATGCCGTGGTCTACAGGGCTATAGGCGACCTTCTGATCAAAACTGAGCGCGGAAAGACAAAAGAATCCCTCAAGGAAAAGAAGGATACGCTTGACCTTAGGCTTCAGACACTTGCCCGCCAGGAAGAGAGAGCCCAGAAACGGTTCCAGCAGCTTCAGGAGCAGCTCAAGCAGGCTATCGGTACGCCTGCGCAGTAGACATGGAGATTGACGAAACAGAATTCTACACTCAACTGCTGGATTACGACAATATCCTTTATTTATGTCACAGGAACGCAGACCCTGATGCCCTGGGAAGTGCTTTTGCACTGAAAGAAGCCATAGGCGGCACCATAGGTGTCATCGACGGCTGCGACAGGGTTGCATCTGTGCTGGCAAAGCAGTTGAATATAGAATTTTCAACTGATCCGGCAGGGGAATATGATCTGGTGGTAGTAGTAGATACTTCCACACTCGCACAATTGAACGGTTTTCCGCTCAAGAACTATGCAGTTATAGACCATCATGCTTCGACGTCACTGAATGAAAATTCCACGTTCTATCTCCACAGGAACAAAAGTTCTACTGCTGAGATCGTTCTTGGCGTACTCAATATCATGGGCGCGCCCATAATGAGACGTGCTGCATTTGCGCTTATTGCCGGCATTATAACTGATACCGGAAATTTCAAACATGCTACATCCGATTCATTCAAGGCTGTGGCAGAGCTTATCGAATTGAGCGGCATCGGATACAGCGAGGTGATGGATGCCCTTTCAACGCTTCCGCAGGACATCTCGATGCGTATCGCCTTTTTGAAAGCAGCCCAGCGTTCGGTGATCGAAAGAGTGGATGACTGGGTCATCGTAACTTCACAGGTAAGCTCGTTCGGAGGCGCAGCAGCCTCAAATCT
>JAHIFK010000246.1 GCA_018900975.1 Methanobacteriota archaeon | reverse complement strand
GATAATGACTTCGTGGAATTGAGCCTGAACACAGCAAGGGCGCTCAAGCTCTTGAAGGGCGGAACGCTTAAGATCAAGTCCAACGGCGCATCCATAGAGAAGAAATTCAAGGTGGCGCCAGTGCAGGATAATGTGCTGATCGCAGCAAAGAAGTTCGGGATAGAGAAAGGAATGCTCACGCCTGTTGAGATAATGAGGTGATGGAAATGGCAGAAGAGAAAGCGATTATAAAAGCAGCAGGTAAGGAAGTTGTTAAGACAGAGTCGTCGCCGCTTGTGAAAACAGGGGAGATAAAGACTGATCTTGCAAATACACCAGAGAAGCCGGCCCCTGAAGCCGCAGTTAAAGTGGCAAAACCAAAAGAAGCTGATCCGACAAAGGAGTTCGTGGACGGCATCATGGCAGAGATGGCTCTCAAGGGCGCTTCAAAGAAGAGGCTTATCAAGATGCTGGCTGAGCAGTATGGTATGGATAAGCAGAAGGTGATGTTCAGGCTGAAGAGAGCGCTGATAACTGAGAGGTATGCGGCGGCGCATGCGGAAGCGGGGCATTGAATTATAGCAGAAGCAGTAAGAGTTTCGCAGGTAGAAATACTGTTGGTTAGTTTTCTTCTGGCAAACACTCTGAAATTATGCTTTTAATTTGATTTTTGGTTTCCCTAACAAAATCATCGAACTTCAGAAAATCATCGTTTACATGCAAATTATTCAGACTTACAGGAATAGGCTGGAAAACAATATCGATGAAACTGCACTAGAAAATAAATTGAGATATAAATGGTGGTACTTATTTCCTTAGACTCCCCCCTCCCATGCCTAAAACCCCCCGCCAGCTCTTCTCATTCAAACACACCCAGCCCCCCACCTGATCCTCGCAGGCGCAGGCACAGGCAAGACCACGACCATCACAGCGAAGATAGCATACATGGTCGAAAAAGAAAACATCGACCCCTCGCAAATCCTCGCGCTCACCTTCTCAAAGGAAGCGGCAAGGCACATGCGCGAATAACCTTTCATCTTTACCCCAGAAAACATCAGGGATCCAGAAAGATATTGGTGAAATATTTTGTATCGTTTTTCAACTTAAACTATACATCTAGTTTTCCCAGTTCAGTTCAAAATCCGAAATCCCCGTAAATCATAAAGTTATTTTAAAGGGTAGCTTGAAATTTATCAGCAAAGCCATCATTGAATACGATTATAATCATAATTATATTAATTATTTAGATGCATAAATATTTAAACTAAAATATGTTTTAACATATTATAGGTTAGACAGGTTGGGGATTGAGAAGGTTTTCTCCCTTTCAGCCAATTAAACCCCCTTTGCTCCCAATCCTCAATCTGTACTGAATCTATGAGTCAATTTAGAGTTTCTTTAGTTTTTCAACGCCTGCCTTCTTTACGTTGGGCTTATTAATCTTATCAGGCATCCATGAGGGTTTATTTTTCGGAGCAGAAACGAGCGCTTTCCATCCTTTGAATATATGGATTTTCTTTGTTCCTCTTTCCCGTAGTCTTATTTCAGCAGGATTTGATTTTGTTCCTTTGCTACGGTTGGCTGCTTTCAACGCTGCCTGTCTTGGCTGGCTGCCTGTGAATACTCCAGTCTCTTTACCGTTCTTTGCTCTTAAAGCAAAACTTCTTGTTCGTACGATATTCTTACTTCTTGTTTTCGCCATATTTTCATACCCTGACAACGATTCGTTGTCTTGTCATTAATTTACTATTATAATATATAAGTTTTACTATGATACTGTCGGCTATGCATACTGAATTGTAAATGTGCTGCTACTGTTGTTCCTGCTTTTTAGCACCCATACCCAAAGCCTGTTCAACCCACGCCATGTCCTTCATTACGAGAACTATCTTATCCCGTAGCGGATAACTCTCTACTGAGTTCTTGAGAAGCTCGCCATAATTCTGATATTTGCCAATTTCTACTGTATAGGGAGCGGAGTCTTCGATAATATTTGGGTCAAAGCCTTTTCTATCCAGAAGTTTCATGACTTTATTTCTTGCACCAGCCGATGCCATTTTGAACCTGTAACTTGCCTTTTCATAATACGGTTCAAGTTCCCTGAATAGTTCAGGGTCATCGAAAAAGTGCTTGAAATAATATACCTTATTGAGCTTGAAGAAGTTGATACAGGGGCGCTTTTCTGTTATATCAAATGTAGGCATGGCTAATTTAATCAATATCATCTGAAGCCACTGGTTCTCTGTTGGGCTTTTTTCTTATTCCGGCAGTCTTTGCACCTAATTGGTTCACTGTATCCCTTCTCTTCAAAGAATTGTTGCTCACTTTCTGTGAAAATGAAATCTTTGTAACAATCAATGCAGTTTATCTTTTTATCTCCCATACTTTATCATACTCCCAATGACGGATTCCAAGTTTTATTTTATAGACACTTTCAAGGAATGGCATTTAGGACAGCGAAGGTTCTTTCCTATTCCCTTGAATTCCTTTCCACAATCACTACATACATATTCACTCATTGTAGCATCACCTGAAATATCTACATCAAACATATCGCCAACACTGCACATGCTTATCACCTCTGTTGATTATTCGCAATTATACGAATTTTTAGTGTTGATACTATTTAGGGATTTTCCCTATTTTCTGATTTTTACATGAGAGTGTTTGATATGATCATAATTTGGATGTAATTTTGGAAAATGCTTTTGAATCACAAACCTGATTATCCATCTTGGGACATTCAGAAAGATTATATTATTCCAGAATGTACAATGCAGATGGGATATGTTGTTTACCATGAACGAAATCGTAGAACAAGCAAAGGCACAGTTGATGATGATCGAGCAGATTTATGATCTGAAGATCATAAACCGCGATGAGGTTGCTGGACTCATTGCTTCGAACGTGGATAACAATAGACAGGTATTAACGATATGTAGCTCTCTGAATTCATGGATCCTTCTAAATAAGAAAAAAGGGGACGTGGTCATACCGCATGAGGTACTATCGCGACTTTTCGAAACCACCAGATGGCAGGGGAAACATGCATAAGCGAGGTATTATGTCAGATTTCCCAAAATTGATGCTGGGAACTTCTCCCTTCATAGGCGCAGGTCAGTTCGGTTCAAAGTCTCCTGATTACCGTCGGCGATTTTTCGACAATCCTGATAACATGACCAGACTTTTTATGCATTCAGCCAGCCTGGGAGTCAAGGCTGTTCAGCTCATCGGCTATCAACCTCTGGTAGCAGCATTAATGAAAGCTGAAGAGATCTATGGTGATTTCTTTGTTGTGGTCACGATTCCCAGAGGAGATTTTGCTTCAAATCTTGATCTTGTTTCACCGCTTGAACCTGAGTTTGTTTCTGTTCATGCTCAGTTCTGCGATGAGAATAATCCCCGGCTGAATGAGTGGATCGATATGATCAGGGATGCAGGAGCCAAGCCTGCGGCTTCTACGCATTCACCGGGTTCCACGATTCCCTTGCTTGATGAGATGGGTTTTGATGCATATCTTGCGCCAGTGAATCTAACTGGTTATGGAATGGCACCGGATGTTGAAAGCACGCTAAATGCTCTTGAACGAACAAACAAGGCTGTTATCGCGATCAAGCCTCTTGCTGCGGGAAAACTCTCTCCGGAAAGGTCTGTTTTCGAATATATCGATTTTCATATATATTGCTTGAAGGGTATTTCTTATTGATCAATATTGTTTCGGAGATTTTCCTTTTGATTCAATAATCTTTGGATTAAGAGGTTTCACGCCCTTGGCGCGTATTTCCTCCAGCTCTACCTGAAAACGCCACATGTCTCCGTAATCGAAAAGATAAAGTATTTTCTGCCCCACCGTCAGCCCAAGGTCACCAATACAAGCAATATCAACATGAGGACCTGTATCATCATATGGGGATGTGAATACTTCATCAGACTGCATTTTTCCATCCATAAAAAAAGAATACAGATGATCATCGCCAAAACCATATGCGCTCTGAATCGAATTATGAAGATCAAGCAGCATATGGTCAGAAGACAACTCAATGCGCCGCCAGATATTTTTTTCCAGAGACACTTTGAAAACAAATATTCCATCCATCGGCTTTGATTCGCCGCGGGGAAGTGTCTTCTGCAATTCTCCACTTGCAAAAATAGAAACAAATGGTAGAAAGAATGGATCTCCGAGTTTGCTTTTCTTAACTTTGATGGTTGATCCTGGTACAGGTTTATATTCACCCAGTTTTCGACGATGAGGCAAATTCCATTCCAATAGATTCCTTGCTTCATTCAAAATCGGGGCAATCGCAACCCCAAAAACCGTAGGTGTGATTGATTCTGCCATAAAAGCATGAGCCGGATAATTCCGTTTTGGAGATATCTTATAAGGAGTAACTTCCCAGAAACCAAAATATGAAAAGTAGTGGAAGAAATATTTCAGATCATAAATCGAAACCCTCATATCTTCTCTTAATCGAATTTTCTTTCCTGGCGTCATTCCACCAATATCTGCTAAAATAGTATCGATTCTTTTAAAATTGAAAGGTGAATTTCCAAAGTCTTCTGGCTCCAAATGCGCCCAGTTAATGTCAGTCCAGAAAGTCTCAAGAAGGAAAAAATATTTTTCTGCTAGTTTTAAATCTTCGTATGATTGAAGACGATCTGTTAGCTTTAAAAATATCCTATTTTTTTCCGGAATTTTCTTGAACAATTTTCCCCCCAGAACCAGATGATAAAAAAAATGGAGAAGCGGATAATATATCTGTGCTGTGCGAGTAGAAGTATTATGTACAGGATGCGTCATCTGGTGGTTCAATTCAAAAAGATTTTTTCCAGATATGAATTCATTGGCTTCTGTCAGGACGATTTTATGTGTTTTCAGGTAATCGATAAATGCGGCAAAATCCTTCAAGAGCGGTGTGGGTTCATTTTCAGTTATGGTTAGCATGTAATCCCTCAATTTGATTTATTTCCTGTGTTATACCTTTTTATGAATACATTATAGTTGTTCTCCTATTCCTTCACATTTCCATGCCAGCGATATCCTGCATCTTGCTGCAGATAATAAAGTGATCAGGGAGGAGCTTGCAGTCCAGGCTGCCAGGGAAGTGGTGGAAGGCGAGTTCGGAAAAAAAATCATCACCTCAAATCCGACTCAGGAAGAAATTGCACGGACTGCAGTACTGCTTGATCAGCTTCAGAAAGGTATCCCTGAAAAACAGGCGATAGAATATGCTAAAACGAGTCTCAGGAACGTGGAGATCCCGATCGCGATACGGGATGTTCTTGAACCTGCACAAAGGCTGCCAGGATGGTATGATAAATCTCTGTTCAAGGTCGCAGATACGGATTATTCCACACTCGGGATATATGACAGAGGACTTCGCTTCTGGAAATGGGGACAGACGGTGCCTTTCCCTGCATATCATTCAGGAAATATAATAGGTGGCGCATGGAATGGCGTGGTGCTGGGGGAGACTACCCTTATCCACAATAGATGCTCTGAGGATCGCATATTCGAAGCATCCTGAAGGATTCCGTAAATCTGTTTTCAAACCGCTTCTTGAAACGCAGGATAAAACGATCACCACAGCGCTTGGAAAGACATACACTTTCGATGAACTGTATAATGCAGCAGGGAATCTCGGCGTGTTCGGTCAGCCGGGTATGATGGATATCGAGAAGAAGCTGGAGTTCTCGGACAGAACAGATGTTTTAGCAAAAACATTGAAGTCTGCATCCAAAATCGACCCGGCAAATGTAGCGCGGTCTGAAGAGAACGTGATGCGTCTGTCCATGTTCGTTGACAGGGTCAAGCGTGGCGATACGCTGGATGACGCTGCAAGATATGCGACCAAATATATGTTCGATTATTTGCCAGAGTCAAAAACACAGTTCCAGAGGAATGTTCTGGCAAGATCATTTCCCATTTCCGAAATTCTCGGAAATAACAAGATGACAATTTGCCCTTTCCATAATGATGTCATTCCCAGCCTTTCCATAGACCATGAACGGGGACTATGGCACTGTTTTGCATGCAATAGATCAGGTAATGTTATCCAGCTTATAATGAGATTGGAAGGGCTGAACTTCAAAGCGGCTGTCAGAAAGCTGGCTCGCTGACACGGACAAATATTTGCTTCTGGATCGGTATCAGATATAAAAACTTATATCCCATCTGAATCCCTTGTTATTCATACAAACAAACGTGATCTTAAAATGACGCCTGAGCCTCCCGCATTATTGGAAAAGAGTTTGAGCAAATTTTTCGTGGTTCATGAACATCATGCTCGCAGGCTCCACTATGACCTGAGACTTGAGAAGGAGGGAGTTCTTAAAAGCTGGGCAGTCCCGAAAGGTCCTCCGGAAAAAAGCGGTGACAAACGGCTTGCGATGCAGGTGGAAGATCATCCACTGGAATATGGTAAATTCGAAGGGACGATCCCGGAAGGGCAATACGGTGCTGGGACTGTGAAAATATGGGATAAAGGTCAATATGAATCTATTGTCTGGGGGGAGAACAAGATCGAGATACTCATGAAGGGTGAAAAACTTGAAGGAAGGTATGTGCTTATAAAGTTCAAGAAGGCAGGAGAGAAGAACTGGCTTATTTTCAAAGGGATTTGATATCAAAAATGGACATGACATACCTGAAATACCCGGTCTATTTCCTCTCAGGCAGTCTGCTGATCACAGCTATTACCCTGATAGCTGAAAAGAAATCACAGAAAGTCGCAGGCATCCTGATGTGCCTGCCAGTAATAACCTTTCTTTCTCTCCTTTTTCTTGGAATATCACAGGGAACAGATTTCGCAAGCAGAGCCGCAGTATGGAATCCGATAGGGGCGATCGCTGACCTTGTGTATCTGGGATTCTTCGCCATCGGGATCAATATACCTGGATACACTGCAGCAGCCAGAAATGAAAGCATAAGGAGGAAAAAGATTGTCGAACTCCTGTGCGGGCTTTTTTTCGGGTTCACAGGATATTTTATCTCTATCCTGATTTTCAGAGGAATTTTCGGGGGCAGTGCAGTGGCAGCGGTAGTGATTCTTGGTGACTCTTTCGGATACTTGTGGGGTGGACTGTTCTCTTCCTTCCCTGCGACGATCACCCCTGTACTTGTCCTGCTTCATATGAGGAACGGGAAGGATATAATATCAGGTGTCATTAAAAGCTCGCCGATTGGATTGAGTGCAACAGGATTGTATTCCTGTATGGTATGGCTCCTGTATCCTTTATATGGAATTATTACAGGTACACTGGCTTCATACATAGCTGTATTTGTTTTTTTATCCATGCTATTTTATGGTGAAAAATTGTAAAACATTCAATTCAGTCAGAGCAATATGAATGTAAAGTATATAAGTAACATCAATTAACTATATAGTTAAGCTATATAAACATATAAAGTTACCTTCACAATCATGCGCGGAAAAGTAAGAGATAGAATACTAAGAGTTCTTACAAATAATCCCCTCGGTGATATGAGCAAATACGAGATAGCCAGGAAAGCTGGCGCTACATACCCTTGGGTGCGAGAGTTTCTATTAAAACTCGAAGAACTCGGAGTGATAAAAGGTACAAAAGTCTTAAGTTACTCTGCCCTATTGCGTTTCTGGCAGGTGTTTTATATCCAACCTAAATATAGGGAGTATATGGTCAAAGAGCCTTTGGAGCTTCTCAAGAACAGTAAATTACCCTACGCATTGACCACATACCAGGCGGAAAACCTCATCCAAAATTATTTGTTTCCAAGCAGGATAGATGTTTATATAAAAGAAGACGACTGGAAACAGTGGCATGATATGATATCAAAAAAAGGACTGGTAGGTAAGGGAAATATGAGGCTATTACTTGCGGATGAGCATGTTTTTTATAAGTCTTTTAAAAAGGATGGTTTAAGAATTGTCTCTACGCCACAGTTGATCATTGATCTGATGATTGAGGGAGGCGTATGTATTGAGGCTGCAGAACTGCTTATTAAGAAGGTAATGAAAGATGTATGAGCCTCATGAAATAGATATTTCTTATCAATACCTAAAAACAGTTGTTGACATAATCCATCCAAAATTTTATGATGTTTTTCATTTTAATCCGGTTGATGAACCACTGATTGAAATGGTTTTCAGAGATAAAGCCAATAGGACAATAGAAAAATCATTCGGAAAAAATCTCTGGATTCCAAAACCCCATGTTCTGTTAGCGACAAAATTAAACTCGGTAATCGGTCGGGATAAAGAACATAAAAGATTGAAAGACATTGCTGATATTTTCGCTTTGCTCTGGTTTACCGATGTTGAAATTCTGGATATTAAATCGAACCTGCTTGAGTTTTATGATAGAGGAAATATCAAAAAGATCATTGGCTCTATTTCAAAACAAGAGATCATGAATGTCGCCTCTATTACTGGTTTTAGCTGGGAAGAAGTTGAAAGAATATTATTGGAAATCGCAAGATAAACAAGAAACTAAAAAGATCACACAGCTTTATTTCGTTGGGCTCTTCCTGATAATAATATATCAATAAAACGCAGCAGAAGCCAGAAATGCATCTTCAGGTTTTCCAAAGAACTCACCGTCAGGATAAGTTGCCAGTTCGTATTTTTCATTGCTGTAGTTATACCACGCAAAGCCCCATTTATCCTTATCAAAGTATCGAAGCCTGCACAGATGAATTGGAGAGTTCCGCAATCTTTCAATACCTTTTAATTGCTGCTCTGCAACGTCATTGATTCGCTTTTTAACATCAATTCTAACCAGATCTGGTATTTTCTTTCCTCCAGAATTCGGGCTGAATGCCCACACTCTACGCGCTGACATGATTTTCACCAGAATATCTTTCAATACTCAATATATCTTCATGCCAATCGGGAAAATTTTCCATCACAAATTCCTCCATCTCTTTAAGATTCCTTGGATCAGTGTTCCCCTTTCTCCACTCCTCAATTACCTGTTTGAAATTTTCATGATTGTCATATATCCCCCATTCAAAGAAGTTGTTCATGCTTTCATTTTCAAACCTGTAAATCCCTTTCAGTATTCCCATGCATTGAATTGTTGCTGAATCATCTCTTGAATGATTTTGATACTCCCTGAGTACATCAAGATAGGACTCCATAACGTCGTCATACATCTGGGATGCCAGTTCATTTGGATCAACATCTTTCTGTTGTATTTCTTCCTCGTCCTCTAATTCGCTCTCAACATCAAGGTTATCCAGATCATAGAAAACAGATTCTGCAATCTGATCCAGAACTTGCCTGATAACAGATTTTTCATAGGAAGAAAAAATGTTTTTAGTCATGGTTTCTTTGTTCATTATTATCTACTTATTAGAACATGTTACTGAATTTCTTTTCTTTCATATAAACACTATTTTCTGGCTTGCGTCCACATTATTCATCAATCAAATCACGCCTGCGCTGGATAAAGGCAATCCCACCAAAGACCAGATTCGCACACAACGTCCAGAAAGTGTGCGAATCCATTATCCGCGCCTCAATCAAAGATTCAGTGTTTGCGTTATGAGACTAAGCTTAAACGGAAACACTTTTTCAAGTAGACCGAATTGGAGGGATCTGAAAGATATGCAGCAATTAACTTCCATTGCTCCCCTGAAAGGAGTAGTAAAGACACCGACCTTGATAACAGGTAAGGATGAGATAAAGCAGGAGAGGCTGTCCGCAGTGATGCTCGCTTCGCAACTTGGCATGGACTTCCCGCAAATGGGGTTGCCGATCGTTATGGATAATGGCGAACCGGTTGCAGTTCATGCCGAAGATCTTGTAAGCGCAAACTCCTGCTTCCTCACGGATTACTCAGGTCAGATGGTAACCGTGCAACCAATGATGGGTGGATAAACCCATCAGTTTTTT
>JAHIFK010000245.1 GCA_018900975.1 Methanobacteriota archaeon | reverse complement strand
GGTCGAACAGATAGGCGGTGCATGCCATACAGGCTACAGGTCGTGTTTTTACAGGACTATTGAGGGTAAAGTCGTGGGCGAAAAGCTATTTGAGCCAGAAGATGTATACAAGACTTAGTGAAAATATTAATAGTAATATTTACATTGGTCGCAGGCGTTGTATTTTCAGGGTGCACTGAGGGATGGTCTACACAGGAAACTGACCTCCTTCCAACTGATTCAATACAGGTGCCGGCAGATGCGCCGAAAATCGTACCAACCGACACTCCAGAACCAACGCCTTTCGTCACTACAGTTATACCACTGACAAAATATGATAAATTCGTAGTGTGGCTCAAGGAAGATCTGACCAATAAACATCCATATATCTATGATCCCTCCAAGGTGTATGAAGACCAGTATGTGTGCGCGCAGTTTACACGTGATTTCCTCAAGAATGCCTCAGATGCGGGTTTTGAGACGTATGCCGTCCTGCTAACCGGAGCAGTAAACGGACAGAATGCCTGGCATACGATAAACGCCATAATCCTTGATGGGAAATTGTATTTTGTGGAGCCCCAGAAGGATATTATCTTTAAGAAAGAAGACCTTTTGAAGACTTACGGATTTGAATACGCTTATTTCGGAAAAGAAGTTTACATCAGCAGGAATGATGCAGAATTGAGCCAGAAGATCAATTATCATTCAGTGATCGGATTAAATGGGGATAATTTCCTGTATCTAAAGTGATCCCGCAGTTTCAAAATAATCTCTTACTGACTTAAACCTATTTTTCCTGGCAAGCTTTTCGATCGCAGAGTAAATACCGCTGCTGTATTGCGCAGCTTTCTTTTCCTTCAATGCAAGTTCTTCAGGAAGCAGCCTGCCGGCGGCAAGGCGCAGAATGTATTTTCGCACACCGTTTTTTATCTTAAGTTCTGGCGCTATCCTCAATGCCAGTTCAACCACTTCCCTGTCAAGGTAAGGGACACGAAGTTCAACCGAATTTGCCATAGTGACGGCATCATCACGTTCGAGGTTATTTTCTGCTATGTTCTCAAGGTCGTGTTTCAGCGCGCTTTCAAGTTCCGGAGGGGGCATGGATTCATATCGCCTGTAACCTGCGAAAAGCTCGTCAGCGCCCTGACCTGAAAGCATCACTCGAAGCCCGTCGTCATGCGCGTTTTTTGATGCCAGGAACAGAGGCATGGCAATACTAACTTTTTGGGGCTCAGTTGATTCGATCGCTCTTATCACATAAGGGAGTGCAGTCCTAACATCATCAACAGTAAGTTCATGCAGATGCAGTTTGTTCTCCATACCGAGTAGATGGGCTGCCTTTTTCGTCTGCATAATGTCGTGAGAGCCCGCCATGCCAACCGAATACAGTTCAGCTTCGGGGCACAGAGCCGCGATAAGCGAGCTGTCAAGCCCCCCTGAGAACGCTATGGCGCATGGCGTGTATGTGCGTTTTTTCACCGCCTTTTCTATTGCATTGAACAGCGCTTCAGAAGCGATGTTTTCATCGGTGATCCCTTCCCCTTTGACAAAACCTGTCACTATTTTTTCATTAAGCACGCCGCCTCTGTATGTGACCATGTGTCCTGGTTTTATCGTGTAAATTTCATTCATTCCAATAGCGGATAGGGCTTTTTTCTCAGATGCGAAAGCGAACAGTTCGTCTGTTTTACTGTAGTACAGCGGCTTCACACCTGCAGGGTCGCGCGCCAGGTATATTGTATCATCAAATAGATAGGCGAACGCGTAATCACCGTCAAGATAGCCGGGCGCTGCATCGATGCCTTCCGATTCGATCAAGTTAAAAAGCGCTTCACTGTCAGAATCCGTTTTCATATCGCACTTTTGCGCGATCTCCCTGAAGTTGTATATCTCGCCGTTGTACGTAAGAGCGCCCCTGTTGTGGATAGGCTGACTCTTTTCCCCGGTTATTTTGAGAAGGACGCTGCCAAGCGTGACCTCGCCAAGAGTAAACATGCCAGTGCCATCAGGTCCCCTGTGTTTTATTGCTTCAAGCATCTCTTGAACTGATGCTTTCGAGTCCATTCCTGCTGCGCCTGCGATGCCGCACATAGAGCTATAGATAGTCATACTATGGTTTAAAAATATCACTCTTCATAACACTGAACTTATACGAACTGAAACGAACTCCGGCAGCGTGAGTTCGTATTGAGTTTGTAAGAGTTAGTTGTTAATTTTTTCATAGTTGCAAAAACACTTTCGCGCCGCTTGCCCTGTGTTTATATATGCAGATGAACCTGTGAAAGACATGGTGGTAATATTAACAGGAAAGAGCTGCGTCATAACAGGCATACGGTGTCTCTGGTGACGGATCATATTGTGTTCGCCCCAAATACAGGGGAAAAATGCTGGTTGGCGATGTGGCGATGATATGCGAGGGGATAATTTGTAGGACATGTATTGAGATGGATATTCAGGTCATAGAAATAGCTGTCAACCCCGACCATGTGCATATTTTCTTCAAATATCCT
>JAHIFK010000244.1 GCA_018900975.1 Methanobacteriota archaeon | reverse complement strand
ATAATAGCGCCCAGAATGTATGATAGCCCGCTTTTTCATTGACTCTGACAGACCGCTCATCTTCTATTAATTCCTGTTTTGGTTTAGAAGCCACCTTTAGGGCGATAATAAATCCAATCAATCCGCTAAGAATTAAAATGAATCCAAAAATCGATATCGTCTGAAAGTAATTAAAAATAATTAATCCGATCAGAATTGCGCCCAGACTGATGCCTATGAATTTAATAATATCCCTGTCTTTCCTGAATTTCATCACACATCACCCGTTCGACCTAAATAATAAATCAATATACTCCACGAATATATTCCTATGAGCGGAAGCACAAATCCCATTAAACTGAAGTTAACATTCAATTGCAGGAGACTATTGATCAGACTTAAGACAAGTATACATCCCATAAGTATAATCAATGCATATAGACCAGCTTTTTCTGCAATTCTTTTTGTCCTCTCGTCTGCCACGATCCCGGTTTTTGGTTTCGACATATTGTAAAAAGTAACGGGAAGAAGGCTTAAACCGAAAGTGACAGCAAAAAGCGCGCCTCTGTCATAGATTGGATTTCCGTCTGAAATATTCTGGCGCATTACAAAGAGCCCAAAAATTACTATGACTGAACATATGCCGATCGTACCGAGGGAGAGTAAATATCCCTTATCTTTCCTGAACATCAAATTTTCTCTCCTTTTTTGTTGTAATGCCATCTGAGTATCAGAAAAGAATATATTCCGATAAACAAAATCAATATATATGCATTCTGGAATTCTACGGATAAAATATGGAACCTATCAGCGATGGCAAGGATTGTGACAAGGTTTAACACGATCCAGAAAGCGTGATGTCCTGCCCTGTCCATGACTTTTGCAGAGCGCTCATCCTCCATGACTTCTTCTTTCGGTTTAGTGGCAATGTACAAGACCATAATAGTAAATGCCGCTCCTCCGAGGATGAAACCCCCGCCGATAAAAACAGGTACATATAGCTCAAGAACTATACCTGCTAATATCATCCCGATGCCGATTGCCAATAACCGCAAAATGTCTTTATCTGTTCTTATTTTCATTTTGATTCACCTTTTTTATGGTAATACCATGTTAATACACGGAAATAGAACAGTCCAACAACCCCTATGAGTAGAGCCCCCGTAACAAAATCTTCAGAAGGAGTTAATGAAGGGGATAACTTAAGCACATGAAATCCACCGACCAGTATAGCTAGCTTCCACATTAATTCAAACGCATGAAATCCTGCTTTTTCCTTGATATGGTCAGATCTCTCATCTTCCATGAAGTGATCTGCGGGTTTTGTAGCTATGCGAACACCCGTTATTAATCCAATGAAACCGGTTATCATTAAGAAGATCCCTGCGAAGCGTATTGGCTGGATATAAATTTTGATAAGCGCCCCTATCAGGATAATAAATAGAAAGAACCCAAGAAATATTACCGTTTTTCTATCTTTTCGTAAAATCATTCCAAATCACCTAATCGCCGAGGTTCTGGTGGATTTTCTCATAATAATACTCTCCAGCAGCGCGCGCGATCGCCGCTGCAAGCATTACGATCCCCAGCGCTATGTAGGTCTCAAAAAAGTTGGCTCTATAGATATCGATCGCCAGCAGTATCGTTATTGTTGAAAGGGTTACCATGAAAGACAGATTGGCAGCTTTTCCTGAGATCCACTCAGTCATTTCATCCTTGATGATCTCCTTTCTTCTTGCCCCGAGGGCCTGAAGGAATATAAGACCCCCGAAGAAAAGAAGGATGAGACCTATGTAGCTGTATATCTTCGCGAGCACAAGTACGATACCTGCTAATGTGACAAGACCGGAGCCGACAGATATCGCATTGAAATACTTTCCTTTTCTGTCCATGATTACTACCTTTATCAGAATCCTATCTCTTTTTTCATCCTTGAATAATACAATTGACCTGTGATCTTTGATAATATTATGACTGCCGCCAGTACTGCCAGAATTCCCTTCGCATCGATCATCAGCGCGGGAAACGTTTCCAGCGCAATAGCCAGAAGTGCGATAGTCATCAGGGTTGATATGAAAGCAATATTGGATGACATTTCAGAGATCTTTCTTGTCATTTCGTCAGGTTTGAGATCATCCTTATATTTTCTTTTCCGGACAAGATAATTGATAAACAGCGCCGCTCCAATGGCGCTTGTTATTATCTCTTTCAAGAAAAAATCGCCATAAAGGAGGATATAAACTGCTGCCGCGATATATATCCAAACCAGCATCAGCCAGATCTTATTCGTCTTTTCGATGTTATTTTCCATGCTATTTCATCCCATAATGTTTGTTATTTATAACATTATGTTATGTATATATAACATTATGGTATATAAAACTTACTTTTTTGTTAGATATATATAACATTAAAAGATTCAAGGATGGGTATAAGATCTCTATTTCTATGCTTAACCGCCCTTCAATGAAATCCGGGGTTGGAGTTCATCTCCTCTACCCCCCACCCAAGGAATTCCCTGATAATTACATAAGCCATCTCAGGCGGTATCGCCCCGACCTCTGTGCATATCAGGTCGATATACTCCCGCGGCGTCACATCAAACGCAGGGTTCTTCACGCTCACATTGGGCAACTCAGCAAGCTTTTCCCTGCTCAGCACCTCGCCGCTGTCGCGCTCTTCTATCTCCACAAGCTCACCTAAAAGTGTCCTGGGACTGAACTTATATGTCTCTGCTGCTATGATCACATTCTTTCGCGCATCATGAGCAGCCATTGCAAGCTGCGACGTCCCGATCTTATTGATGACAGAGCCGTTCACTGTTACTGCATCTGCCCCCATGACCACAAGGTCTGCTTCCTTCATAAAATACCGAACAGCAGAATCCACTATCAGCGTGGTCTTTATGCCGAGCGCGTCAAGCTGCTTTATTGTCAGGAGCCCCTGCATCCTGGGTCTTGATTCCGTGGCAATGACCGTGATATCCTTTCCCTGTGCATGTGCCGCAGCCATTATCGATATGGCAGCCGATGAATTGCAGTGCGTCATAATGGTATCCCCGTCACGCACACGTTTTGCCCCGATCTCTCCGATTTTCTTAACCGCGTTCTCGGAATTGGTGATGAATTCATCAGCCAGCCTTTTGATCTCATTTTTTGCTTCATCAACTGTTTCGCATTTATACCGCATCACTGCTCTCACAGCATTCGGCAGCGACACAGCGGTCGGGCGCGTGCCGACAAGAAGTTCTGCCGCGAATTTCATCTTTTCATTGAACTCATTAATATCTTTTGCTGCAAGCCGTTTTGAATAATCCCGCAATTCCGCAGCCGCAGCCCGCGCTATCCGCCCTGCGCCGCGTATTTCCATTGACCTTATTTTCCCCGCTGTTCCCTCAAGCTGCTTCATCCTCTAGCCTCCGGTATATTAATTCCATATTCACGTTCTTTTCCACAAAGTGTGCCAGTTCCTCTATGCTATCGCCTTCTTCCTCACTCTTAAATATCATACCTCTGCGCTTATATAAATAACCCAGAAAAGCGCTCCTGAAATTCTTGTTCTCAAAAAGCCCGTGGAGGTAAGTCCCTACGATAAGACCGCTTTCGCTCACGCAGCCGTCGTCGCCAAAAGCATGCCCGCCGCCTCCGTTGTCGATCAGGGTTTCACCCATGTGTATCTCGTACCCGGTCACCTTTTCACCGTTTATCTGCCCCAGGATAGCGCCGTTGCCGGTGATCGTTTTCTCCACCTGTTCAGTCTTTTTCTTATATTCGCAAAAACGCGTGGATACCTGCAGCAGACCAAGACCTTTTACTGAACTTGCCCCGCCCGTCCCTTCTATTCCGCTGTCTATTATCTCCTCACCCAGCATCTGGTATCCCCCGCATATCCCGATAATTGGTGTTCCTTTTTTCGCCTCGCTTATTATTTTCTTATCCAATTTCCCCTTCAGCTTCGCGAGGTCATCGATGGTGTTTTTTGTCCCCGGAAGAATAATGGCATCATACCCTGCAAGGTCGTCATCCATCTCCACGTATCTGATATCAGCATACTTTTCAAGCGGTTCGAAATCCGTGAAATTGGATATGTGGTGTAATCGCACTACTGCTATCCTGACAGGATGGTTGTTACTGTTTTTGTCTTTTATTGAAACTGAGTCCTCTGATGGTATTTTTATTTCCGTATAAGGAATAACACCGAGGACAGGGAGACCTGTGAGTGCTTCAAGCTGCCTTATCCCGGGTTCAAGCAAACCAATATCGCCCCTGAATTTATTTATTATTATACCGAAAACAAGAGGCCTTATGTCATCCGGGAGCAGCTCAAGCGTCCCGTAAATGCTTGCGAACACGCCACCGCGTTCGATATCCCCGACAAGGATTATATGGGGTTTAACGAATCTTGCAGTCCCGATATTTACGATGTCGCGGTGGTACAGGTTTATCTCAGCAGCCCCGCCTGCCCCTTCGATAACTATCACCTCGTACTTTGATGCAAGCCTGTCGTAAGCCCCTTTGACTATACCCATCATTTCATCGATAGAATCATAATATTCCCCGGCTTTCTTATCCGCGTATGGTTGACCAAGTAGAACAACCTGGGAGATGCGGTCACCTTTTGGTTTCAACAGCACGGGATTCATGTCAGCGCTGGGATCAACGCCTGCCGCTTTTGCCTGTATGGCCTGCGCGATGCCGATCTCTTTTCCGTCCCGCGTTATCCATGAATTAAGGCTCATGTTCTGCGCCTTAAAAGGTGCAACACTGTATTTCCTTGAGAGGCACCTGCAAAGAGCAGTAACAAGCATGCTTTTACCCGCGTGTGAACTTGTCCCGAAAACCATCAAGTTCTTAGTCATGTATCCTCTCTCTGCCGCCCGTAAGCTGCCCACATACCTGCAAAAAGTACCAACAGCATAGAAGCCGTGCCCGGACTGTCCGTGACATAACCAGGTGCGGTTTTCCATCCTGAGCCGTATTCATCGAAACCATAGTCGGACGTCCATATTAAAAAATTCTTTCCTGCTTACCATTAAAAGCGCAAGAAGGGGGACAATTAAATGTATTGCCCAGTTCGGCATTTTTATTCTTGCTTATCCACCCTGGTAACGCGAAGTAGCGCATTGACTGGTACGCCCTGGATGTCTTCGATGCCTTTTTTATCTACAAGTACGGCGATGGCTACAGGTTTTCCTCCAGCACCCTCAACAACGGCCACTGCTTCTGAAAGCGTTGTTCCTGTTGTTACAACATCATCTATTATTACGCAGTTCTTTCCATCCACCTGCGCGAAGTTCTGGCTGATAGTTCCGCTTGTCTCTTTTGAACCCGGCTCCCAGCGCTGTTTGTTGGGATGGTAGGTTGCGAACTCGCAACCCAGTTCGTCAGCTACAAGGTTAGCAAGGGGTATCCCTGAAAGGGCGACACCTATAACTACGTCCACATACTGTTCTTCACCAAGGCTGTCAAATATCATATCTATCAAAGCGCCAGCAATAAACCTCTGCCTGTTCGAGCTTCTGCCGATGTTGCTCCAGTCGACATAGATATCCTTTGGGGCCTGTGTTAAGTCTTTCTTTTTTGAATGTACCAGAAGCCATGT
>JAHIFK010000004.1 GCA_018900975.1 Methanobacteriota archaeon | reverse complement strand
GTCCATGACGGGTAATCTTTGCGTTCTATTGCCTCATAGAGGTCCCTTGTAGCGTGGTCAGCGTCTTTTGAGCGCATGACATCTGCTTCCTGGCGGGTAAGATTTTTTATTCCCTGATCTGTCTTGAAATGATATTTGACCCAGAAATATTCATCCTTCTCGTTATACCACTTGAAAGTATGACTGCTATAGCCATTCATGTTTCGATAAGTGGCAGGAGTGCCGCGATCGGAAAAGAGGATCGTTACCTGGTGAATTGATTCAGGCGTAAGGGAAAGGAAATCCCAGAACATAACAGGATCCTTACAGTTGTTGGCAGGGTTACGCTTCTGTGTGTGAATGAAGTCTGGAAATTTTAAAGGGTCACGAATGAAAAAAACCGGGGTATTATTCCCTACAAGATCATAGTTTCCTTCTTCGGTATAAAACTTCAACGCGAATCCCCGCGGATCACGTTCTGCATCTGCTGATCCTCTTTCTCCTCCTACGGTTGAAAACCTGGCAAATACTTCTGTCCGCTTACCCACTTTTGAGAGGAACTTTGCCTTTGTGTATCTGGTAACATCTTTAGTAACCTCAAAGTATCCACCTGCTCCTGCCCCTTTTGCATGCACTACACGTTCAGGGATACGTTCTCGATCAAAGTGACCTAACTTCTCCAGCAGGTGAACATCCTGCATCAGAACAGGCCCACGTTCTCCGGCAGTGAGACTGTTCTGATCGTCACCGACAGGTATTCCAAAGGCAGTAGTTAATTTTTTGTTTTGATCCTTGTTACTCATTATAACCCTCCTATATTAATTCTTGAAATTTTCAGTTTCAGGTTTACTCTTTTTACTATCCACTACAAATTATTCATTCAATATACTCGATACATTTCACATCCTTTCCATCATTTCCATTGCTTCTTCAAATGGTATTGCTGGATTTATGTGCGGTATCCCGATCTCTCTGAATGGATGTGTGATCTTCAGGATCGACTCCTCATTCGGAGCATGGAATATCGCCATGGAGACATGCCTCCCGATCAAAAGATATCTGCCTATCAATTTTACTTCTTCAGGATATTTGAAATTTTTCCAGAGTTCAAGAAGTTTTGATGTATTTTCAGGTTCCCACTCGAACCATAGTACAAATAACATATTTTTTCCCCCTTATGCTTTTTTCAGTTTATTTGCCAGGTCTTTTCCCAGTCTCTTGCACTCTTCAAGATCCTTTTCTGCAGGTGCATACTGGACTCGCAATACAGGATCTATCACTTTCATTCCGATCGCACGCATCTTTTCTGCGATCAATCCTGGGGCTTCACCGCTCCATCCATATGAGCCGAAAGCTGCTCCGACCTTATCTTTAGCATTTAATTTACTGAGACTTTCGATGAATTTTTCCATAGGCGGCAGGATCTTATAGTGGAAAGTTGATGACCCAACGGCTATTGCATCCGCGGATTTCAAGTCTTCAATTTTCGCTTCATGAAAATTCATTGAAATTGCATCGACATTTCTTGAGATCGCACCTTCGACTATGGCATCGGCCATAGCTTTTGTATTTCCTGACGTACTTAGATATACTACAACTACTTTTGGCATATTTTTCCTCCCATACTCATGAGATAGTTCAAAGCTCACTATCCCTTCTCACAATTAGATTTGTAATGATTATAGATAAAACTTCCCTTCAAAAGACTTAAATAACGTCTGAATCTAACTGCATTATATGAAAATAAAACCTATTTTGATATATTTAGTGTTCATCCTGTTCATGTTATCATCTAAGCTTGTGGATTTATTCACTGAGTACTTCTGGTTCGATGAGGTCGGTTATCTTGGCGTTTTCTTAACGGTTCTAAAAACTAAGATCATGCTGGGTGTAGTAGCTTTTGCCATGTTTTTCGCTTTTATGTACATCAACATCAGATTAGCGCTCAAGAATACCCGCAGTCTCGGATTCCTTCTCATTTATTCTGGAGCGATCCTGATAATCAGCCTGATCTTTGGTCTCTATGCAAGTTTGAAATGGGATATTGTTTTGCGCTACCTGAACCAGGTCCCTTTTAACCTCCATGACCC
>JAHIFK010000243.1 GCA_018900975.1 Methanobacteriota archaeon | reverse complement strand
ATTTACACTTCCCTAATTTGTTTTATCCTAAACCGGCAGTTCTGTAATGATTGTTTTTCCCACTATTTTGATATTCAGCATCGACCAGTTTTAGCACTACTATTACTGTCTTCCTCATATATAACGTTTTTTTCAATAATAATTATTAATATGATGAATAATTGAATATATTGGGATAGACGTATTTTTCAGGATATTTAAGATTGGATTTCTCCAATCTTAAACCGTGTCTTTGGATGTGTGGTACGATTTCTCCCAGATATTTGACATGTTGCTGAATGTATCTGTGTATATCTTTGCCGCATTCTTCACAGGCTCCATGATCTCCTTGAACGGACTGAACGTGGGTGTGTTCTCAAAGAAGTTATCAAATGCTTTTCCGTACATTTTTCCCCAGAGATTATAAAGTTCATTATATGCCTCCGGGTCACCGGTCTGCATGGATAGTTCCTCAGCCTTCTGTGAAAGTTTTCCAAGGGCTGCTGTCCAGGACTTGTACAGGTTCATATTAACGTTTTCGCTGTGCACGAAATACTCTAAAATTTCCTTTGAAGGACGCATGGATTTGGTATCAAACAACTTGCCATAGAGCTCCTGATATGTATTCATCCATAATGTATGAAATTCCTTATAGGCTTCAGGGCTCGCATTACCCCGTGAGATATCTGCTGATTTCATAGAAAGCTTCAGCATGGAGTCAGTATACGGCACGTATAGCTTCGCGTATGAATCTTTCCATATTTTTGACATCTGGTCAAAGGCTTCTGAATATATATCAGGCGAGCCTGTGATGTTCTGGAAGATCTCTTTCATATTTTGCCTGATTGGCAGTGTAAGAAGCTCGTTGAGCATTTTTCCATAAGACTTGATCCACATATCGTAGACTTCTTTATATTTTGCAGGATCTGCTTCGCACTGGAGTACTTCGCGGGTCGCCCTGGAATTCTCATTTAATTCAGCAATCAATGAACTGTAGACCTTATTGGATTCCTCTGCGCTAACCAGGAGTTTTTCAAATGTTTCCTTATTGGATTCCAGGGTCGGTATTTGATAAAATTTACCGAGGCTGTTCTGTGAGGTTTTCATCCATTCACCATAAAATTCCTTATATGTTTCAGGTGCAGCATCCTTTGAGAGTTCGAACGCTTTCCCGAAAAGCGCTTCTGTGGATTCGAACCATGGCTTGTATAACTTTAAGTAGGAATCTTCCCACATTTTTGAGACTGCTGTGTAGCTGTCTTCGCATGTCTTGAAACTATCTTTCTTTTCTGTGTGGATATCTTCTTTATGGATATCTTTTCTTTCTTCTGATTTCTTAACCATATTTATTCACTTTTTTTATTTTTTTATTTACTCCTCGTATTTAAATACGAGGTCTTTATTCTTCAATTATTTCGTCGGTATTTAGCAGGTATCTTGCCCTTTCCATGTTTATCTCATCAACCTTCTTCCATGAAGACCAGTTATGAACAAGTACTTCTTTGGACGAAAACTTCATGAACCCCGGAACTGATCCATTTCCTACATCAACCGTGATGTCAGCAAACGGCCCTTCATGATCAATTTGCTGGCTGATACCCTCCGGTACATTTATTTCGTTAAATTCCATTTATTTCACCTCTAGATCGGTCCCCTGAAGTAATTCAAGGGTACTGTTCTTACCCCCGTAGAAAAGTTCTGCTGAATTTTAGGTTCTAACGCTCACAACCCCACAGCCTTAACACATCGGGCTCTTTCCTTATGGTCACTCCCTTATATATAGTTATACATTCTTATATTATTATTATTAATATTAATCATGACATTTATGATTAATCATTAAATTTGTGATTAATCATTAATTTTTGAAAAAATAGAAGCGGGAAATTCCCGCTTAACCCATTCCTCCCATACCGCCCATTCCACCACCCATGCCTCCGGGTGGCATTGCAGGTGCAGATTTGCTTGAGAGCACATCATCGATGCGCAGTATCATCGTAGCTGCCTCGGTAGCAGAATTGATAGCCTGAACCTTAATCCTGAGGGGCTCAACCACGCCTTCTTTCCACATGTCCACAACTTTTCCTGTGAACACATTGAGACCTGCGGTAATTTTGCCTTTCTCATGCTGACTTCGCATCTCCACAAGGATATCTATAGGGTCAAGACCTGCATTCTCAGCCAGGGTTCTTGGGATGACTTCAAGCGCTTCGGCAAATTTTGCGACTGCCAGTTGTTCCCTGCCTATTAATGTGGCTGAGTATTCCCGCAAGCGCAGCGCAAGTTCAACTTCAGGTGAGCCGCCTCCGGCTACAAGTGTCTCATCTTCGATCGCAACTCCAACTACACGCAATGCATCATGAAGCGCGCGCTCGGCTTCAGCTACAACGTGCTCGGTCCCGCCCCGAAGAATAATGGAGACTGCTTTGGGATTGTGGCATCCGGTGACGTATGTCATTGCGTCCTCACCGATTTTTCTCTCTTCTACAAGATCCGCTTTACCAAGATCTGATTTATTTATTTCCTTCAGGCCAGTCTGTATCTTTGCACCGGTTGCGCGAGCAAGTTTTTCCATGTCGCTTTTCTTTACTCGCCTTGCTGCGAATATGCCTGCTTTTGCAAGATAATGCTGTGCAATGTCATCTATTCCTTTCTCAATAAAGACCACATTCGCGCCGCTATTGATCACTTTGCTGACCATGTCATGTAACATCTGTTCTTCCTGGTCAAGGAATAACTGGAGTTGGTCTGGTGTTTTTATTGATATCTCAGACTTAACTTCCGTCTTTTTGATCTCGAGAGCTTCGGCAAGCAGAAGTATTCTTGCATCATGGACGTTCTTTGGCATATTGATATGGGCTCTTTCCTTATCGATCACCATGCCTTCGATCAGCTCTGATGCTTCTACACTGGCGCCCACTTTCTTCTCAATTTTGATATCATCAACATCTGCTGTATATTTGCCATCCTCTTTATCAACCACCGATAAAATGGCATTTACCGCAAGGTTGGCGAAAACATCCCTGGATGCTTCAGGTCCTTTTCCGGTGATCGCGGTCACCGCGATCTTCAATAATAGATCCTTATCTTCAACGGTCACTGGTTTTGTAAGGGTTTTAAGGATCTCTTTTGCTTTTGCCGATGCAAGCCTGTATCCGCTAACGATCACTGTTGGATGCACACCCAGTTCCAGGAGTTCTTCAGCATTCTTCAGGAATTCTCCTGCAAGGACTGCTGCCGTTGTTGTGCCATCTCCGACCTCATCATCCTGGGTCTTTGCGACTTCCACGATCATCTTGGCTGCCGGATGCTGGATGTCCATTGTCTGGAGAATGGTCGCGCCATCATTCGTTATAATGATATCTCCCATTGAGTCCACGAGCATTTTATCCATGCCCTTTGGTCCCAGGGTCGTCCTGACCGCTGCGGCTACTGCCTTTGCGGCCATTATATTATTGTTCTGCGCTTCTCTTCCTTTTGTTCTCTGAGTGCCTTCTCTAAGAATATAAATTTGCTGTCCTGCTAATTGTCCTGACATAATAACCTCCGTTAAAATGTTATTTTCTCAATCAAATCCATAAAGGCATACGTAAGTAAGTCTGTTAAAACTGCAAAACTTTTCACGGAAAACCCCCTGATTTAATATAAGCATTGATTGGTGTAAGTCATATATAAGGCAGGGGTAAAATTAAGACGGGTTCGATTGGCCTTGGTAATTGCCCTATTGTGCAAAACATCTTAATCGATTGACCTAAAAACAACCTGAAATAATTTAATAAGGGGTTATGATAGATTGTAGTTACGTTTACTTAATCGAGTAATTAATTTATCCTCTATTAAATGGGTTTAGATTATTAATATCTTCAACTGTCAATTTAGTTTTTCCTAATATATCCCTTCTAATTTCTAATAACATTTTTCCAAAAAGTCCAACTTCAGTATTATCACCATGTCCTTCTGGTTTTTCATCTGTGTATTTTATCCAATTATCATAAGCTTTGATTACATTATCACTTGCGTACAATAGCAATTGATCTCTTGCATGCATTCTCTGTCTATCGGAAGTTATTTGATCTATTTCTTCATCATGCATTATTGCAACAGCAGTCTCAGTAAAATCATTTAAAAATTCTGCATAAGCCTCCTTTTTCGTTTCCGTAATCTTTAATTTCAACTCATTTTGCCTTTGAATTAAATATCCGATTAACAATGCAATTGCACCTATTAATGCCACCAAAATTTCTACATTTATTTCCATTACTCTGTTCTCTCGATTTCTTCAATGATTTACATTTCTGGATGCTATATAAAACAATCTATCACCATATTTCATAATTGTTCCAAATGTTATACATAAAAATGAGACTTTTTATTATATTCTGGTTTGAAAAACCACAGAGAGCACAGAGGACACAGAGAAAAGTGGCAAAGCTCTGTGCTCTCTGTGTGCTATGTGGTCGATTATCCTTACCTGGATTCATTTACCCAGAAGAAATTAAGAAGTCTCTATAAGTAGCCAAGAAGTGCCTAACAGCACTTGATCAGAAAACTATGCTAAAACCTTCATCCGTGCTTTGTTTGTTCCTTTGCAGCATGGGTCTTAATTTTCTGTAATTTATCAGCCTTATCATGCTGTAGAATGGCTTAAAAACAGCCAAAACAGCTAAAGATGCTCGGCTGGGGCAGGCTCATAACTGCGATATGGAGTATGCCTTTATATGGGTATTTATATATCCTTTGAGAGGAATTTTACAATCATGGCGCATACACATTATCCACCCAGCAAGCTCAGGTATATGGCAAGGAATCCATGCATCACTTTCAACGTTTCAGCAGAGATGAAAAAGAAGATTGAAGAGTTATGCCGGGTAGAGGGTCTCTCCAAAGCTCAGCTTGTGAAAAACTTCTTTTTTGACATTACGAAAGCCTTTGATGATCTGAAACAGGCACACATAAAAGAAATCGATGATTTGAAGACGCGTCATGCTATCGAATTAGAGGAAGCTAAAAAATTAGCATACACACATGAATACAGGAAGGGTATAGCAGATGTTGAGAATGAAAAGCTCAAATGGATTCGTGGTGGTTATAATCTACGTACCCTGGGTGTTCAGCCACATGATTTAGAGTCGTTCATAAATACGTTATAAGCGATCATTTCATGCTGATTATGGTTTTGTATATTTGACATTCAGAACATTGAGAGAAAGCAGCCTGAAGAAGTCTGAGAACGAAATCGTTGAACGCACAAGAATCGACCTCTGGAGATGTAGGGTATGATTATCAAATACCAGATGAGTTATGGGTGCACTCTCATATCGTTAAGCGATACTTTCTTTTAGTTTTAGGTTAATCTTTTATATGTTCTCTTCATAGCAGAACATATTTTATTCTGGGAGGAAAGATATGAAAAAATGGGAATTTGCTGTGCTTGTTGGTTTTTTTGCAATTTTTCTAATACTCTTTTTTTCTGTTAAACCGCCGTGGGAAGCAGAAGCATCAAAACCATTTGATTTAGATACCGATCACGATGGAGTTCGAGATTCTATAGATTCTGACCCGTATAATCCTGGCATACTTATAGATTCCAAGCAAAAAATAGAAAGAAGTGACCTTTACAATACAGATATAGGAATTCCAAAAGGCTCCACAACTAAATATTACAAAATTACTGGTGCAGGATATGCTTTACGTTCTTATGAAAATTACGAAATAAATGCGAATTATTCCCAGGTTTTGGATTTCTTTCTTGAAAATATGATACGTGACGGTTGGCGAATCAGACGCGAGGCTGATGAAATTAAGGGTGATTATGGACTCAGTGGAATGAGTATGTATTATTCAAAAGAGGGTGAAGGAGAGCCTGCTTACGTAACGATAGTGGTAATAGGACAAGATCAGAAGTGGGGGGAGCCTTACACACAATTCACGATAATTAAGCTTATCATAGATTGAAGGATCTGAGTTTGTCGAAAATTCTAAATTATATTAATTCCTTTAACAACTCTCATTCATGTCATTGTGAAGTAATCTTAAATAAATGAGGAACTAACGTGGAAAGCGAAAAACTAAAATATACTTGGTGGCACTACTTTATTGGAATCATGGGACTCGTGTTAGGAGCGGCATTAAGTGGTATAGCCTACAGTGCTGGTTTACTGCTTTCTCCGGTCGCGATAATTTATCCTTTCCTTTTAATAGCAGCTATAGTTTTTTTATTTATAAGAACAGAAATGACGTATCTGATGTACACTGGAATGGGGGCTATTTTTTGTTTAAAAATTACATTTAATCCAATTACATTTATACCTATTTGGTCTCATCTAATAATGGTGAGTCCTTATTGGTTTAGCTCAGGGTATTTAGTTTACAAGTATCTTGATTTTAGAAAAACATCTGCAGCAGAGAAGAAGACTTACGAGGAAGAACCACATAAAGAACCTTACAAAAAAGAGAGAGAGGTGAAGGCAGAATCCGTTCCATACTATTATAAAGTGCTTGGAGTGAGTAAGAATTCAAGCTTGGATGAAATAAAGGAAGCATATCGTAGGTTAGCAATGATATATCATCCCGATATAAGTGCAGATCCTGATGGGGATAAAAAATTCAAAGAAATCAAAAAAGCTTATGAAGTGTTATCCAACCCTGAGAAGCGGGCACAATATGATAGATTTGAAAAACTGTCGTGAGTGGTTGAATAGACAATCGGCTGGGCAGGGAAAAATCAATAGTATCTATTAACTACCAACTATATTCATCGATTTTATTTCCATTTTTGTTGTATAAAATAACCTCATCGTGTGTATTTGCAAGATAAAGACCCCTTGTATATCTCGTTGGATTGTATGTATTACCAAAAACAGACCAAGAACCACCTGCAGCAATAGTTGTTCCAGAAGGAATTGTATAAGTGCCTTCTCCATCTGTTAACTTCCAACCGCTGATATCCACAGTTGTGCTATCTCGGTTGCACAACTTAATTAATTCATCATCAGGTTCTTGTCCAGGTGGATCATATATAACTTCACAAATTGCCACATTATACGATATTGGCGGTGTGGATGTTGGAGTGGGGGTGGGAGTAGGAGTAGGAGTTGGGGTTGGAGTTATTGTAGGTGTGGGAGTGGGAGTTGGGGTTTGAGTTATTGTAGATGTTGGAGTGGGGGTTGGAGTTATTGTAGATGTTGGAGTGGGAGTAGGAGTTGGGGTTGGAGTTAGAACAGGAGTTGGTGTAGGTGTAGGTGGTGGAGTAAACGCACATCCTGTTTTACTATTTCCCATGTCTTTCTGCCCTATAAAGTAGTAATATAGTCCAAGCACACTGTTCCAGGTAACTGGAGAATACCCAATCGTTTTACCTGGCACCCCTATATATACGTAATATGCCAGTAGTACATGATCAGTCCAGTTAAGATTATTCCAGCCGCCCTGGTTGACTATCCAGGTACAGATGTCAGTTGGGGTTGGTGTAGGAGCTGGAGGAATTGTATCCACGGGTTGTTTAAACATATAGAACGCATCCCCGCCGCAAATCCATTTATCTGTTGTTGGAGAACCTTGCCAGTAGTAGATACTTCCATTAGCAAATCCTAATCTGTTGCCAACATAATATCCTATTGGGCAAGGAATAGACTCTAATTGTTCCCAGCCATCAGTTGAGATGCTGTAACTGTAAAAGTTGTATCCTGGGTTTTCATAGACATCGCCGCCGCCAAGAGCAAAGATATCATCAGAATATTCTCCGACCCATAACAAAGAAGCGCCATCACCAACGCCTTCATCTTCAGGGATATCCTTCATATCTATCCAGGTTTGAGAAGGAATATGGTATCTGGCAAAATCGCCATTCGGGACGGTTTCGGCATACTCCCCACGCAGCGCATAGAGATACTCCCCTCCAGTCCAGGCCAATGAAGCGCCGTCATCAGTAACAGTCCAATTGGGATTTAAATCTAATACTTCCCATGAATTGAATTTATATCGAGCAAATGCTGTTCCATGTTTAGCACTGCCTATTATAGCGTAAATACACCCATCATATCCTGACCATGTTATAGCATCACCTGCGCCCTGTGCATGGGGGGTATCTGCCAGTTGCTCCCAATTGTTATTTGTTATGCTGTAACGATAGAATAAACGGCGATTGGTATCAGAGTATCTCGCACCAGGCAGAGCATAGATATAGCTACCATTATCCCACGCTAAAGCTGTGCCTGTTCTGAATGCTCCAAGTGGAAGCCCTGAAGTACCTATTGAGCTCCAACTGTCTGTACTTGGATCATAACGCCAGAATTCAGGATTAGAACTGGCATACAAATTTCTGACGGCATAGATGCTATTGTTTGTACTCACAACGGCTTCACCATATCCACCAGCACTGGGAGTATCAGCTTTCTCAACCCATTTGCCAGCTTGCGCAGTTGGCGATGATAATACTGCTTGATAAGCTAATATTGCCTGGTACATTTTGTCGGTTATTGTTGAGAGAACATACGTTCGACACTTAATCCATTCAGGGTCATTGGAAGAATTATATCCGTAGCCACCACAACCTTCAGGAGTAGCCATATCAGGAATTTTTAGCCATGTGTTAACTACTCCAAATATTGCATTTTCAAACTCATGTACCATACCTGATGTGAGTGGATATGTCCACTGTTGATTAGGGCCGTCATCCCACCATAAACCTATTGGGATGCTGAGAAAAGGTTGAAACTGATCGTACTGGTTATATCCAAACTCTGCACCTCCCATTGAAGGGGATTTACCTTCATTATTCCACAAAACAAAATTAACGATTGTATCTTTTGGGATCAAAGCCTTGTGCACATCGCTCAAATCTTTTGGATAAACAAAATAATTTGGTGTACCATCATCCCAATATCCTTTTTGTGGAATCTCATTTGAGTCGAGCTGAGGATATTTATTATAGATTATTGTGATATTAAATTTGCTGTTAGCCTCTATCCAAGACTTCCATTTGTTTATAGCAGGCATAGGGTCAATGCCGTTGTGCATATTCCCGAATTGCACAATGCCTACCTTAATTGAATATGACGAAGGAATAGATAGTATACTCGGCGATGGTGGAGTCTGTTGCGGTGTAGCAACTGTTCGGATTGGAGTTGCGATTACTGCTGGCGCTGGAGTGGGTGTTATTCCTCCATTATGGTAATGGTACTCGCCATACTCAAGCCCCCATTTCTCGCAATTTGTCCAGCAGTAATGACCACCATTGCTGTCTGTTCTGCCAGGATGAGCACTGGCGGAAGCTAAAATAAGAGAAAGAATCATTATAAAAATCATTATTTTAAATCGCATAATAAGTCCATCTCCACGAGCTCTTTCTTTTTCTCATCCCATATCACCTCAACCCACTGGTTAACTTTCAAAGCATTGCATAATATAGATTACGGTTAGATTACTTAAATATTCCTATTTTCCTTGAATCCTATTTCATTGTATTTAGGTTTTAAGATAACATAGTAACAATATTTCTATGAAAGAAGAACGCATTGCGCAATCTAAAGTGACACGAAGAAATCAGATAACAATTCCGAAGCGGGTTCAAGATAAATTAGGCAAAATAAAAGAAGGCGATTACATACTATTTTTTGAAGAAAGTAATCGTATATGGATTAGAAAAGGCGAAATTGTGGAAACATAACAATAACAAATGGGGCATGCCCTTATGCGAACATCTCTCTCATGTGCAGGCGACGCCTTCAGCGGGTTGCTTCCCTGTTTAGCTGTACGCTCCAGTCACTGCATCCTTCGTCCTCCGTTCTCAGGCACGCCTGCGGGCTTGCGGTCATTGTCGCTGATGGTGCGGGCAGTTCTGCGGTGCAGTAGCTCCTCGAACAGCCCTCAGGTTGTGGAACATCCTTCGTGCCTGCGTAAACTTCCCTCACTGCGGTTCAGTGCGTAAGTGTCGCGATAGCAAACAACACAACATCCAGATATGACATTTGCGGTACCTAACGACAGAAAAGGTGATGTAGCAGTCCACACCCAAGAAGAACACAGGGGCTGCACGTTCCCTTTGAGCTTCGCCTTCGGCTCGCTCAAGACAAACTTCCCCTCTTATCGGCAGCGTAATTGAGGGGTATTCCGTGAGCTTTATTGCCAGGAAGATTAAAGGTAGATCGAGCAGAATATTGAGGCAGACTTTCCCTCATCTCAGGGAATGGTACGATGACCATCTCTGGGCGCCCGGATGCTACCATGGGTCTGTCGGACAGGGCTGGGATGTAGTTGAGAAATATATTTCCTCGCAAAATTATACTCAAGATGAGGAGGATTTATAGGCAAAAACGCTATCAAACCCTGTACCCTTCAAGTACGGGGTTATGGTAAATTGTAGTTACATTTATTATCAATAATATTTTAAAATATAATTGAGGTTAATTATAATGATTGTATATGTGTTTTAAAATGAATTTATTATTGGTTTTTAAAAGTGATACTTATTTTTACAGCTACATTCTTCACCTAATAACGCTTACGTAAATCAATTATAAATATTAGAGACTCAATCTTAACTCTGCCGTGAATACTATTAATCGGTAAAATATTTAAGTAATTGAGTGATTAATATTGATAAATGCCAGAGGATTACGACAAGCTTAGAGATTTGCTTAAAAAATTTTTTTATAATAAAACACAATTAATTGAATTTTTAAATAATAAAGATATAAAATTAAATAAAAATTCAACTTACAAGAAGATAATAGCCTCGGTGGGAAGCCAGCAATTACTGGATATATTAGGATTACATAGTATAAATGAAGGGTTCAGAAAAATAGAAATTAATGAATTACTTTCCGGAAGTCTAAATAGAGATAATATTCGTGCTTTAACAAAAAAATTAAATCTATCAGGAAATACAAAAGAAGAATGTTTAAATTTAATTTTTAAAATTAATGAAAATGAGCTATCGGAGGCAATTAAGAATTTATATCACACCAATAAAATTTCTGGGATATACCAGTATGAGAAAATTACTTTAGGCCCATTAGGAATTTTAAATGGCTGTTGTAAGCGCGAACATGAATATGGCGATATTATTGATGTTTTAAATGATTATGACCAAAAGGATTTAAGAAAAATTGCAGAGCATCTGAAAATTGAAGAGATTAATGAAACTAAAGATTATCTCGTTCAAAAAATTTTAACTGATTTTAATAATGAGAAGATAATTCTATGTATTCAGCAATTGATCTCTGAGAAACAAATTCAAATACCTAAAACTTCTGAATATTCAAAGTTAATAATTACGTCTTGTGGAATCTTTGAGAGAAAGGAAGATGTATTCCATCCCAAAGAACAATTAAAAGATTTTTTGTTGAAAGAAGTCCCTATTGGAGATTTAGTATCAGTTATTTCGTATGAATTAGAAATTAATTCTGATAAGGCCACTTCTGAAATGGAATCTCTTCTTCTTGAATATTGTATCAATAATCCACCGGAAGAAGTTATAAGAAAATTTTTTAGTTCTTCTGATATTTTAAAATTAGCAGAAAAAATATTTCACCAAAAACCGCCGAAATCTACCCCAGAAGATGAAATTATTAACTGTATCTTATCAGTTTTGGAGTTCGATATTCCTGCGAAACTAGTAGGATTGAAAACTTATCAAAAAACTTTAAAAGATAATTATGATAAAATCGATATCACAACCGATGAAGTTATCCTGATAGCAAATGAAACTGATAAAATTCTTAAGGATATGATCGAATTTTATTCGAAATTCTTATGGGATATTAAAGAGGATGACGATTTTAAGAAAATTGTTACAGATAAATTTAAAATAGAAAAGCATTTTTCAAGTTTAACAACTGGTGTACTGATAGGAATTTTAAGGAATATGAATGAACTAATCCATAAAGATAAAAATATGTTTGATAAATTTAATCATGAATTTAATCGCCATTATTTAACGCAAGATAAACCATTAAAAATTTTAGATGAATGGGTGCAGTATAGGAATAAAATAGTACATGGTACCACAGCTACCAAGAACATAGATGAAAAGGAAATCAAACAAATATCAAAAAAACTTATAGAGTTTTCAAATGATATTCAAGATAATATATATCCTCTAGTAGTGAGGATGGACAAAGAAGAAACAGATAAATATGGAACTCATTTTGTAATCCTTAAAGACGAAAGAGGAAATGAGTATCGTATTCTTACTTCAATTTATATTGATACTAGTGTATATTTTATGTCTCCAAGCAACAAGACTCTTAGAATCAACCCTTTTATTGTAAAACAACAGACTTAAAATTGCGTATAATTTTTGTTATAGACAGATTAATAAGAATGAATGTTTTTTAATACGTTAATCTATTATAAACCTTTCGCTTGAAGGCTACTGATAACGGTTTTAATATCCATAAAACCACATATTTATAAGAGCAAAACATATATTAATGTCGCACCTGTAAACATACGCTTAAATCGTGAACGATATGCAAATACAGAATGTTAGATCATTAGTGAATAGTTCCAGTTCCCGCAGGCTACCACTTACTCAGAGTTCACAGAATCATGATCTGGTCACATTCAGTTACGGCGCTGCTTGGCGCAGGCCGATTTAAGCTTTAACGGCGCTGAGGGAGCATCCTACATTACCAATAGGCAAGGACGTTGCTTGACACGATGCGTTACTAAGTAACCCCATTGAGCATGAGGCAAGCCCCCTCAGAACCCCCTTTGATACGCTTCGCTGTAACATGATAGAAATATTAAAGGGTGGGATAAGACTAGGTTAGACGTATGATGATAAAAAAGAAAATAATGGGACATATAGAGAAATATATAGACGGAATAAATAAAAAAAATAAAAACTGTGACTGGCAGATTAAAAAGAATGAAGATGAGAATGAAGTTGTTATAATTGGCGAAGAACATTTCCATAAAGAAAAAGTTGATGGTGAAGAATGGAAATTACAGCGCTTTATTATTGAAGAAATTAAGCCTAAATATATTGTCAGTGAAAGATATAAGGAACTAATTGAAGAACAGATGAAAGGACTTAAAATTGAAGGAGTTTGTTTTTGTGACGGTATAGGTGATGATGAAGAAATACAGGGAAAAAAAATAAAAGAATGTTTAGGCATATCTGAAAGACCTGTTATCGCTCTTATTGGTCATATTCATGCAAGAGAGAAATCAGAAATTCATAAATATTGTAAAAACAATAATATAAATTATATTTGTATCTGGAACAAGAAAAAAGTAACTAAGGAAGATGTCTTTGAAAGAGAGAAAGAAGGAGAAAGAATAAGTGAAGAATATGGTTTCCAGATTAAGTAAAGAATATGGAATCCTGTAAAACAGCACATAATTTTGTAAAACTAAAGAGTCCTATAAGGTCATGTAGAATTCTATACTACTCTCATAAAAATCAATCTCCCAATCCTTACTAATGAGAGTTTCCAACTGACCAGTTATAGTTCTCCGCATAACAATCGATAAAATTAGAACCATATATGAACATAAATACAATGCAATAAATCTACGGTTGCGTCGTTTTAGCACGCATGCGCCCTGAATCGGGATATATAGCAGCATTTTGGGATAGCAGCGATGATTAATTCAAATATTATTACTTTCACAACGCCCTATCTCAGAGTATATAAAAGTGCAAACGAATTAGAACACGGATTGCGCGGATGACGCGGATGCGCGCGGAT
>JAHIFK010000242.1 GCA_018900975.1 Methanobacteriota archaeon | reverse complement strand
TACCATCCCTTTTTCAGAGGTTTTTCCAGGCTGATGCTTCCCGTACCAGGAAATACGGGGGGACAGGTCTTGGGCTCTACATATGCAAGAATATCATTGAAGCACATAATGGCGATATCTGGGTGGAGAGCAAAGAGGGTGCCGGGACAACGATGCATTTAAGGCTGCCTAAGAAAAACTGATGTATGGAAATGGCATACAGGGACGGGGTAAAGCTGGCATCGATGGATATGTAGAATTTCTCACAGGTTATGATCGAATATCTCTTTCAGGTATTCTTTCTCTTCACGTAATTCCATTACTTTATCCTCTCTCGATAAAGGTCTTGAATATCTCTGGTCATCTATCTCAATGGTCAGGTCGCCATCGTATCCAGAATCCTTAAGCGCGCGCAATACCGCGCCCATATTCTTCTGGATATGCGATGGATAATGCGGTTTTCCGTTATGAGGGGAGCCAACATGCACATTGATGATCTTATCGCTTAGTTCATCGATAAAAGACATAGCGGTCTGGGGGGATTGAATGAACGCATGCACCACATCAAAAGTGAAAAAAAGCCCCGGGAATTTTTCAAGTACGCTTTTCATTTCATCAGGTGTGGAACACATGCTCTGCACACCCGGCATGCTGTTCTCAAGTGATAGCTGAATGCCTAGGCGGTCTGCCTTTTCCTTGCTCACCCTCAAATATTTAAGGAACTTATCCCAGTCCTCATCTGTTGGAGCCCGGTGGACAGTTCTCTTGCCTGGATGAATAGTAACGACCCTTGCCCCAATACTTTTCGCAAGGTCAAGCGACCACAGCGTCTCTCTTATTGTGACCTCATGGACATTATCGTTGATCGATGCTGGATTTAGATCAAGCACCGGAGCATGGAGAGTACATCCTTCAGGCATCATGGAGATCGTTTCCTCAAGCGCTGCCAGTGCCATCGAATCAAACCTGTCCTTCCAGAAATAGGGTGTCTCAGCCCAGAACTCCATGCTCTTTATGCCAGCCTGTAGAAGTATCTCAACTATATCATATACACTGTATTCCCACAGGAACAGGGAAGCGCATGATAATCTCATTCTATACCCCATATCATTATTTGCAGCGAGACTATATATTAATTTCAGTCAATTCTCTTTGAGTGGCGAAGCTCAACAGCAATGCCTTTCCCGCATTCTTTTTTCTCCCAGCCGCTCATATGCGCCCGCCCGACACCGAAGAACCTATCGCCTTCCACGAGCACTTCATCGCCAGGGCGTATCTGCGGGTCAGCATATTCCACGCCGGGCGCGAGGATGCTGCTGTGGGGCGTGAAGTCTCCGATCTTCACCCTGTAATGGGGTTGGGTGGCAATGCGCAGTCCTCCCTCAACGGTAAGCGCGATAGTTCCGTACTGCGGGATCAATGTTGCAAGCTGTTTACCTGCGAATAACTGGAATTTAGGGAATGGCGCTTTTACGACCGCGCCTGATACAAGTATATCGCCCGCTCCTTTTCCGAACTGGTAATCAGCCGCCGCGCGCATGAGGTCAAGTTTTGCCTCCTCTCCTGTACGTTTTTTAATATTCTCATACCCTGAGACAGCCTGTTCAAGTTTTGCGAGGGATGCGCGCGAAGTCACACCTTCATCCGCTGTATAAACAAATTCAAGCCCCAGTTCACCCGCTACATCTTCGCATATTTCCCTGTATGCGCCGTGGACGTGCGCTATGATGTTCTTGTACCTGTTATTCTGGAGATACGAGCGCAGGCAGCCGCCAACCCAGGCCCTCTCTTCTTTGTCCCAGTAGCCCGTGACCGGGGTATCGTAATGCGCAGCGGGATACATCAATTCAAGCTCGCGCGGGACGACGCCCATGGGTGAGGTGATGATAACTTCATGCACGTACCTGCGGTATTTTCCCATGGCATTTATGAATTTCTGGTGGGAAGTGGAAACGGAGTATGGCTTTTTTGCAGAGCAGGGAAGGAGTACAAGCGTATCCAGGTCTGGCGGAGTGTACCTTTCCAGCACCCTTTGTGCGAATCGTCTGATCTCTACCCTGTTCATGGATTCCGACGTGTTCGCATACAGCGTGCATGACCTGAAGAGGGGCGTCCTTTTTTCAAGGAATGTGCCTTCTGCATCGATGAGACGAAGCGCCGCTGTGAGCCAGGGGCGCGCCCTGCACTGGCGTTCGATGTACTCGCGAAGATGACCT
>JAHIFK010000241.1 GCA_018900975.1 Methanobacteriota archaeon | reverse complement strand
GGAGACAAGGGTGGAAGACATCCTGCGAGATAAGGATATTATTAGTAAATACAGGGAAGCAGGCATCCTGCATATATACGTTGGAGCAGAATCAGCAAGCCAGGACACACTTAACCGTTATAATAAAAATCAGAAAGTGGAACAGTACAGGGTCTATCACGTTCATTCCAATTTTACGCATTTGCTCGGCGATCAATACAGGAGCCTCTCCGCTCCACCCGTAAGAGCCGAACGCTGCACCCACTTTTGCTTTAATGCCAGCTTTACCTATTGAATCTATGAATTTTTCCATTGGCGGCAGCATCTTATAATGGAAGGTTGATGAGCCAAGAGCGATGGCATCTGCCATGGATTTGGTGTTTCATGATGTACTGAGATATACAACGATTAGTTTTGGCATTTTTTTCCCACCTTTTGAGACAGGGATTTCGAGAGCATTAAACCGATCTGATTAATCATGTTAAAATTGATTTTATTTATGGCTTTCGTTCATCAGTGGGTATAAAATTCTTTTGTCATGTTCAGTCAAAAAGCAAAATAGCCACAGAGGCGCGGAGGCACAGAGTAATTATTTCTCGGTGTTCTCTGTGCCTCGGTGGCTAATATTTTACGAAAAAAACCAAGCTATTTTACAGTCCTGTTCATGCGAGGGGGTTTCCGACATCCTTATGTTCAATAAGGATAATTCAGCATCACCCCATGCGGGGGTAACCAAGCGGCCAAAGGTGATAGACTCAAGATCTATTCTCGCAGGAGTTCGAGGGTTCAAATCCCTTCCCCCGCATACTTTTCCCTCGCTATTTTTCATCTTAATTATCTCGAACGTGCCTGAATTTATTTCTTCACACTTTTGTTGCCAACAATATCTTTACTGTTGTGCAGATATCCTATCTGTTAATGGAAATAAGGATCAAAGAGGTTTATTATGAACATGCAAGATGAAACAATGGTTGAAACATATGTGATGAATGGAGCTTTCTCGGAAATTGATCGGGATCTGACTTTAGCCGACAGGTTTTCTGAAAGAGAAGGAACTGAGGTTTTTGTCTATGATTTGATCATGAGATTCAGGGTTTTATAAACTATTGCCCGGGGTTCAAATCCATTCCCCCACACTTATTTTATGGGGTTTATTTATATAACCCCCCGCATTTATTTGATAAACTGTTATTTTAATGAAGCAGCCCGTTTTATCTCAGTCCCCAGCGACTTAAGTATCGCATCCCTGAGCTCATTCGCCTCCGGGCTTGTCCTCACTCTGGGGCGGGGGATGTCGATCTCAAAGATATCCTTTACCATGCCCGGTCGAGCAGACATCACCATAACGCGATCAGCAAGATACACAGCCTCATCCACGCTATGAGTAACGAACAGGGCGCTTATGTGTTCTTCCTGCCATATCCTCAGAAGTTCGCCCTGCATCAGGTTCCTGGTCTGAGCATCCAGAGCGCCGAAAGGTTCGTCCATCAACAGGAGCTTGGGACTGTTAGCATACGCCCTCGCAATACCCACCCGCTGCTTCATGCCGCCTGAGAGTTCATGGGGATAGTGGTTCTCAAATCCCTTCAATCCGACAAGGTCTATATAATGCAGAGCTATCTGTTCGCGTTCTTCTTTCCTTATTCCTTTCATCTCGGGACCGAATTCGATGTTGCCCTTCACTGTACGCCAGGGGAACAGGACATATTCCTGAAATACGAAGCCGCACTCATCATTCACGCCCTCTATCTTCTTGCTGTCAAGAAATAATTCCCCCTCAGTGGGCGCATCAAGCCCTGCAGCCAGGCGAAGGATGGTGGTCTTACCGCACCCGCTCGGACCCAGCAGGCACACGAATTCCCCATCCGCGATCTCAAGGTTCACATCAGATACCGCAAGAAATCCATTGAATTTCCTGGATACACCTTTTAAGATCAATCTACCCATTTTATGACCCTCTTCTGTAAAAGAACTATGCTGATATTCATGAAATACCCGATGACCCCTATAACTATCATCCCCGCGACCATTTCAGCATAGCGTCCCAGGTCGCCCATGTTCCAGATAAAATATCCAAGACCCACAGGACTTCGAATAACCATCTCGGCTGCAACGATCGCCATCCATCCAACTCCAAATCCGATGCGTAGACCCGCGATAATGGAAGGAAACGCTGACGGGATGATAACTTTTGTCACTATCTGCGCCTGCGAAGCTCCAAGCATCCTTGCGGCATCGATAAGCCTTGAGTCTGTCGACCTTACCCCGTAAATGGTATTAATGATAATTGGAAAAACAACGCCGATGAACACGATAAATATCGACCCGCCCGAAACCAGGATAAATATCGCAAGGGGTATCCATGCCATCGGGGGCATGTTGCGTACTATCTCGATGATGGGATTCAGGATATTGTGTATCAGCCGCGAATACCCTATCCCGATCCCAACAGGAACGCCTATGATAAAAGCAAGCGCACTACCCTGAATAACCCGCACAAGGCTTGCCTCTATGTGGTTTATAATGCCGTATGTAAGTCCGGGACCGTATGTCCTTGTGAACATCGAGCCAACAAGCGCGTACCAGGTTTCAATGGGCGTGGGAACATCCTTTAGCCTCATGAATGGAATATTGAATATCTGTTCCCTTGCAAGTGCCACCAGAACATGCCAAAAAATTATAAAACCTATAAGAGAAAGGATATTTATTATCAATCCATTTCTCTTGTTATCATTTTTCATCAATAACTTACCTTGACACCTGCCTCTTCCGCAGCCATCAGGAAAAGCACATGCTGGATAGTCCCAGGACCCGGGAACCCGACAGTCTTACCTTTAAGGTCAGCAAGAGATGTAATATTGTTCGCCACAACGATTACAGATCCCTCATTGTTCATTCCTGAGATAACGCCCACGCGCGCATCATCTATGGCAAAATCATTGCTGTTTATCCTGTGAATTATTACCGGAGGTATGCCCAGGCTGCCGATATCAACGGCATTGGTCTTGAACCCTTTCTGCATCTGGAAAGCTCCGTTCTGGAACGGCGTGCCTTCGGACAGTGTGATATTTATCCCCACATCCGTGAACCAGCCTTTCTGCCATCCAACATAGAATGGAAGTTCATGGACATCATTAACAAGATAGCCGTAGCGGACTGTGGCAGGTTCTTTCAGCGCCAGGCTTTTAAGATCTTTTTCCCGGTTCAGCAGAGCCCAATTAACATATCTGTTCGTAATAAGGTTGTTCGCATAATCTGAAGCATTCACATAACCGGACTGGTTCCATTTATTACTGTCAAAAATATTGAAGTCCATTATCTTGGATATGAACTTCTCAGTTCCCGGAATATTGGGAGAATAAACGAATGCCACGTCCTTCAGGCTCAGTTCCGCTGCTTCGCGATCTGTCATCCCGCCAAAAACCATTGAATAATTTATGAGATCATCATGGTCTGGTGAGCTGCTCTCCTTTGCATTATTTATGTATTCCACTGATCTTAACTGCACAAGAGCCATGCGGTTCAGTATCTCATCCGCGTTCTCTGTCTGCTTATACCAGTCATGATCGTACGCAACCACACAGCAGGGATGTTCATCCCAGATATCGCCTGAATAAATAAGCGCCTTTCCATAGCCTTTAGTGATCGCTATTGCAGGGTAAGGCTCCCAGCCTATGAACCCATCTATCTCCCCTGCCCCCAGTCTCTGTACCATGTCCTGCCCTCCCATCTTAACAAGATTTATTGGCTGGTCAGGTGTTTTATTTTCATCAACGCATCCGGCTACCAGAGCCGTTACAATAACAACCAGAATTATATTTGCGAGTGTTTTCATGATTTCCCCTTCTAAAGGTAATAAGGTTCTTTTCACAATAGCGGTATTTAAT
>JAHIFK010000240.1 GCA_018900975.1 Methanobacteriota archaeon | reverse complement strand
AGAAAATGATCGTGAAGAGAGAGACTGAAACCATTTAGCCATATTCTCTTCAAGAGATGGCTTGCATGGATCACGATCCATTTTCTATCATTTTTCATCATCATACAGGAGACTAAAATGGGTATATCTGATGAATTTGAATCTATCCAGCGTAAGGAATTTATAAAGAATAAACAGATTGCAGAGAAAGCCTTTGAAGAGGGGAAATACGATGAGGCGAAAAAGGCATTTACCACAGCTGCTAACGCCGCAAAGAAGATCAGCGATTCAACCTCAGGAAAACAATCAAAAGAAAAATGGCTACAGCTTGCAAAGAATTATTTCTATGCCTCAGAGCAGTTGAACAAAGGAAAAATACCGGCGGTAAATAAGCCAAAAGAATATGTCCAGATGCCTGCAGAAGTCCCTGAACGGACAGGTGAAACAGGGCAGGAGAAAGAAGAGAATTTCGAGAAATATATCGAAGAAAACGTGATAACATCGAGCACTGTCACATGGGGTGACATAGCGGGGCTTGAAAACACAAAAGAGACAATAAAGGAATCCGTTGTATTGAGCCTGATAGAAGGAAAGCCTGAAGCAATAAAGCCATGGAAAGGTATCCTTCTTTTCGGTCCTCCTGGCACAGGTAAGACCCTGCTTGCGGCAGCCACGGCTGGCTCCCTGAAATCAACATTTTTCAATGTCAAAGTGAGCCAGATGTTGTCCAAATACTTCGGAGAATCATCAAAGATAGTATCAGCCCTGTACAATGTTGCGCGCAAAAAGTCGCCGTCTATCATTTTCCTTGACGAGTTCGATTCTATCGCGATGACCCGTTCGGCAGAAATATCGGAATCCTCGCGCAGGGTGCTGTCCACGCTGCTTTCTGAACTTGACGGGCTGCAGGATAAAAAATCAGGCAGTTATATTCTCACGATGGCTGCGACCAACACGCCATGGGATCTTGACACCGCTGTTCTGAGCAGGTTCCAGAAGAGGATATACGTCCCCCTGCCTGATCTTGCTGCGGTCACGGAGATGATAAAGCTCAATACCCAGAAAAAAGGCATCGAGTTCCAGGGAGATCATAAGGAGATAGCCCAGGAATGCGTATCAAAGCTGTTCGCAGGCCGGGATGTAAGCACGCTGTGCAATGAAGCCATCTGGACTATGGTGCGCGATCAGAATGCGGGTCTGAGCCAGCTTGCAGACAGGTCGATTGATGATGTTAAGAACTACAATCTAAAAGTGAGACCGCTTGCCAGATCGGATTTCCAGAAGTCCTTTGAATCAATTGAAAGCGCTGTAAAGCAGCGCGATCTGATGAAGCATGACGCATGGGCGCAGGAATACGGAGGGTACGAACCGGATAAAAAAAAACGACCTGAACTGGCAGATCCTAAAAAGGAGGCAATGGAAAGGAATAAAAATGAACTTTTAGGACCAGTTATCGAAAAACTGCCTTTTTTGTTAGAAGGTTCTGATATTAAACCTGAGGTTTTCGAAGCAGCAATTAATATTGCTTTGGAGTTAGCCCGGGAAGGAAGGGAAGGAAAGCCTGTAGGCACGGCGTTTGTCATGGGGGATAGCGAGAACGTGATGAAGAATTCAAGACAGCTTATCCTTAATCCCTTCGCAGGGCATCCGCAGGAAGAAAGGATGATCACGCTTCCTGATCTTAAGGATAATGTCAAGGAATTGGCTCAGCTTGACGGCGTTTTTGTGATCAGGGGAGATGGTCTTATCGAGGCTGCGGGAAGGTACCTGACATCAAATGCCAGCGGCATTAACCTGCCAAAAGGATTCGGGACGAGGCATTCTTCGGTGGCGGCTATTACGATGGCGACGAATTCTATTGGGGTGGTGGTTTCGCAGAGCGGGGGAGGAATACGGGTAATCAAGAAGGGGAGGATAGAGGCAAAGATATAAGGTATTATATTTATCAAGAAGTGAATTAATGTATACGGATACATCGCAAGGAACTCAAAATAGACCACAGGTACTCCGGGAGTTCGAGTTTTTCGGCGGATGCATCCGTGTCAAGATATCAGTTAAGAACTTATCCAGTTTAGCCTTCCTTGACGTGTTGCTTGAACTTGAGAGCGATGAGAGAGTACTTCATTTTGACAGGTGTGAGCCTGAATATACCGAAAAGAAGGGAAAACTCCAGCTTGGTAATATCCATCGCAACACTGACCGGACTGTTGCTTTTTATCTTGATCCGCTGATATGCGCAAAAGAAGGAACAGATATAAATTGCCGTGTAAGTTATAAAGACGTCTCTGGCAGACCGGATTCAGTGCAGATGGAAACCTTAAAGATTAAAGTGATCTGCCCGATCTTCCGCACAGAACAGGATATCAATATCGGCAGGCTGAAGGAACTCATCGAAGAACTTCGATTCCGTGACAGCAAGGTCTATATGTTCCCGAAGAAGGTGGAATTGCAGGAGATTCTGGGGTCATGCAGGGATGTCATCCAGCTTCATGATGTGCGGCATATAAAAACCTTCAAAACTACGGATGAAAAGACCTACGAATCCTGGTATTACGGGAAGACCAAGGTAACGAAAAAAGACCTCGTGATAAAATGTGCCATACGAAGAGAAACTGAAAGTATCGAGGTTCTTGCATCGGGAAATGATCCTGGCGATATCACAGGGCTGCTGGCTGAGCTGGGGCGCAACCTCACGAAGGAATTTGAGAAACTGGGGAAGGTGCAGCCTGTTTTTAATATCACTATCAAGGATTCCGTTATACAGAGAAGCAATCTCCTGAGCTTCTGCGATCTTGATGGAAGCTGCGGCGGGAATGTGGTTATTGAGGATAGTGTAGTTCAGAGGTCGAATATAGCTTCTTGGAATAATGGGGAAAGAGAGCGCAGGGAAAAAGAAGAAGAGCGCCAGCGCATGGAAGAAGAACAGAGACTGAGGGACGAAGAAGAAAGGCGCAGGATTGAAGAGGAACAGAGGCGAGAAAAAAAGGAAAAATATGAAGCTTTTCTATTGAAGCAGAAAAGGGAGGAGGAAGAAAGAAAGGCAAGAGAAGAGCGGGAGAAGAGAGCCGACGTAGAAAGAAGGGAAAGAGAAAAACAAAAAGCAATACAGGAAGAAGTCCGCCCGATAAGGCCGAGAGAAGAAGATGCGCGCATACAGCCGGAAAATGAAGATAAGCGCGCGCGTATTGCCCATGAGGAAAAATCATCGGGCAGGAAATGGTTCTTTGGAGTGATCATAATATTCGCGGTGCTGGCTCTGGGCTGGTATGGTACGCAGGATTCAAACAACCCCGCGACTCCTCAGAAAACTATCCCATCTGTAACGACTACACCTATAATGACAGCGAAGGCGACTTCATCTGCTGCAACAGTGGTCACATCTTCAGCAGACCAGAAGACCATCACCAATTCCATCGGCATGGAGTTCGTATTGATACCTACGGGCGAGTTTAATATGGGTTCGCCAGCGAATGAAGCAGGAAGAACCAACAATGAAGGTCCAGTCCACCGCGTGAAAATCTCAAAAGCATTTTACATGGGCAAGTATGAGGTAACGCAGAAACAGTGGCGCGATGTTATGGGAAATAATCCCTCAAATTTCAAAGGTGACAATTTGCCGGTTGAGGAGGTTTCATGGAACGATGTTCAGGACTTCATTAATAAACTCAATGAAAAAGAAGGTGGGAACAAATACCGCCTACCTTCGGAAGCAGAATGGGAGTATTCAGCACGTGCAGGCACTACAACGAGATATTTCTTTGGAGATGACGAATCAAGACTGGGAGAATATGCATGGTACTATCAAAATTCAGGCAAAAAAACTCATGAAGTTGGTCTTAAAAGTCCCAATCCATGGGGTCTATATGACATGCACGGTAATATTGGGGAATGGGTGCAGGATAGGTGGTTTAAATGGGTGGTGGATACGTGGTATAGTGACTACCACGGCGCTCCAACAGATGGAAGTTCATGGGAAAGTGGAGGGGACTCCGCCCGGGTCGCACGTAGCGGTAGCTGGGGCACAATTGACTGGGGCTGTCGGTCAGCTTGGCGGTTTGGCTACGTCCCTGACCGCCGACAAAACGACGTCGGCTTTCGCCTTATGAGGGATTTGTAACCACTATCCACTTTACCCCTTTATCACTCGCACACAATTTCGCTTAATAATGCAATGACGGTACCAGTGAGCGTCAGCCGCCAGCCCGCCTGAAAAAATCCGTCAGAAGGACGGCACAAAAAATCCATCATAAAAAATCCGTTCAGCTTTAGAAATCTACTTAAGCTTAATAAAACAATTATTTGAAATATGAACGAAGTAACTGGCATAAGTAAGCACATCATTCCTCAGGCTGTGGGAAATGATCTTGTCTTGATAGATAGAAATTTATTGGTAAATCTGATTGCTGAAATAGAAGATAAGCTGGATGAACTGGAAACAATAACGGATCCTGAGTTTATGAAACAGGTCTCTTTGAGGGTCAGTGACATAGAGAGCGGAAAGGTAGATGGACTGGATGAAAAAACGATTTTTGAACTTCTCAAATGATGACTCATGGCATGGTTATTAAAAGCGCATCCACTTATTGAGAAATGGCAAAAAGAATAAAGGGATTGTGAGATATTCCTCCATGGTGGTCAAGAATTGCCTGATATCGAAATAAAACGCGGATATGAAGTCCTTACTGATAAGTGACCGTTACATTATATGTTGGCATAATTTTTACTTCTTTGCGTACTTTGCGTTCTTGGCGGTTTATAGTATAGATTACTCACCGCAAAGGGCGCAAAGACCGCAAAGCAGAGCTTGATAATGTTGTGAATTGGGCTTCAATTATAGCATAGTCTT
>JAHIFK010000239.1 GCA_018900975.1 Methanobacteriota archaeon | reverse complement strand
TTAAGGATTGGTAAGTACAGGGTTCTTTATGCAGTGGATAATGATAATAAAAAAGTCAGGATAACTACAGTCCAGCACAGAGGCGATGCTTATAAATAAGTTAATAGCTGTGGCTTTTGAATTTGTTATCCTCTTTTAAATTTTGCAGGCATTTAGGTCCCTGCTAGATGATGTTTTTTCAAATTGCGCTTGAATTCTTGCTTTGTGTGGCGCAGTCATGCGCTTTTTTAGCCTCAGGCCCTGACATCCAGCATCGAACAAAGCGAAACCAGCCCCATCTCAGCAAACTCAGCAGGATGTAATCCCGATCACAAGGATTTTCAGAGTCCGCCTCTTAGCCTCAACGTCCCCCGATATACCCATCAAGCTCTCCGAACGATCTCTTCACAGCGCCGCCCTTGAAATAGTTCCCCCAACCCCCATGTTGATGGATTCCATTCAAAAAAGAAGACTAAAATACTATGAGTTCTAATAATATTCTAATATGAACGAAGATGTAGATGTTGTCAGGCTTCCGGCAAAGGATTCCGCCTTAATAAATCGCTTTATTAAAGCAGGTGAGTTTAAAAACAAAAGTGAATTTATCACTTATGCTGTAAAGAAAGCCATAAACGAAGTTATCTTAAGAGAATTCGAAGAAAAAAGCCGTGCTGCCCCTCCAATGGCTGAAAAAGATGTTGATAAACTTTTAACTGAAATAAAGGATATAAGAAAAAAGCTTTGGGAAGGATATGCACACCGCGTATTTTGATACAAATGTTTATATCATTGGCATCCTCCAACCCAATAGCAATAGCCGGTTGATACTGAGGGAAATCAATAAGGGCAATCTCAAGGTTATATTAAGCGACTATTTGATTGACGAAGTGCTGGCATGGTTTAAAACAAATAAAGGTAAGGACTTTGCCTCTATGGTGAGACTTTATATGATGTCTCTGCCATCATCCGAACTGATCAATGATTTCGAGTGGAGTGTTTTTGTTGATGAATGGAAGAGCTTTGTAGGAGACATTGATGACTTACCCCATATTTGCAGCTACTTTGCTGGCGAAGTAGAATACTTTGTGACCGCAAACAGAAGACTGACTGAGATGAAAATAAAAGAGCATGTAAACTTTATGTCGGCTAAAAAGTTCATTGAAGAAGTCTGCGGTTTTGAAGGAATTGATACAGTCAAAGGAATATGATAGCATTTGCCATGTACAAAATTCATATCTTTTGCAGTAGAGTAAGCAGTCCTTCTAGCCTCCACCTCTCATCAAACCAAACAGACCGATTTCCGTTCACGGCTTTCGTCCGGCGTATTCCCTTCCAGGAAATAGTATCATCCATCATCGAAGAAAGCGAAACCAGTCCCACCTTAGCAAACTCAGCAGGATGTATCCCGAACACAAGAATATTCAGAGTCCGCCCTCTTACCATCAACGTCCCCTGATATACTCATCAAGCTCTCCGAACCATCTCTTCACAGTGCCGCCCTTGAAATAGTTCCCCCAACCCCCGTGTTGATGGATTGAATCACTATCCATAAGTCATTGGATAAAGAATTTAACATGCTTGATTTCTGCATTTAATCAAATGGTTTTTTTTATTTTACAGGTTTAGTTTAAACCGAGAACACGGATAACACGGATCAGACGGATTTACACGGATCCGTGCGTATCCGTGTCATCTGTGTCATCCGTGTCCTATCGTTCGGTTTTTCTCTTAACCAATGACGAATGAAGGATCTTCAGAGTCCGCCTCTTAGCCTCAACGTCCCCTGATATATCCATCAAGCTCTCCGAACGATCTCCTCACAGTGCCGCCCTTGAAATAGTTCCCCGATCAACAATGAAACTCATGTTAGAGATTTTTTAAAACAAAGAGATTTAACAGTAAACTGGATTTTGGGGGAAGTGGTGCATAACGTTTCTATTGAGCATAAATAATCATTCATTGTTATCTTGCTTCACACGTTTTTCCCAGAATTTTTGATATTTGTTACGTACATCCATCACATACTTGCAGCGTTGTTCAACTAGCTCATCTTGGGTTTTTCCTTCGAAAGTCACTCCTCTCTCCGTTGCTTTTTTGAAGTGTTGATTGTCAGCAACATTGCAAAAAAAACATGCAGTTACGATGTACTCAGGATTATTTCTTTCTGGATGCCCTTTTGGTAGTAGATGATCTATCGAGAGGTAAAGCCAGTTTTGCCATTGGGAACCATCCCAACCACAAAAGCGGCATCGAAAACCATCACGCTTATTGATATCGTAGCCATATCCTAGAAGGGAATCTGTATATCCATCATTTTTGCGTGTATAGGTCTTGTTGTGAATAAACCTTGCTACAGAAGGGCGCCGTGGTTTAGTATTTTGATAATAGTTCTGTTTTCTTTTTGCTTTTTAAGAGCATGAGAACGCCTATCGCCTTCAGTCACCTACTTCATTTTCGGAAAACGAGGCATTCGAGCGTAGATGCTCAAGGATTCTAATTCGAGTATCCGTAATTCTTTATCCTCCCTTTTTTATTAAGAATATGACAAATAATAATCCGCTTATCCCGAGAACAGCCTCAAAGCCTGGGGTCGCCTTCCCGGTAGGGTCCTGAGCAGATGAGTTTTCTTTCAGTACCTTTATCGGAAGTTCAAGTGTATAATCCTCTGACGTACCCTTGTTATCTCCAAAATAATAAACTATCCTCCCGTTCACAGTAAAATCACCCACCTGATTAGATTGTATTCTCACTTCAATATCCCTGCCGTCCCCCGGTTCAAGCTCGTAATCAGCCGTGAACTGCCCTGCCCCCGACTTGCTGAACTCCGACGAGGTCACGCTCATCCCTGAAGGCGGGATTATGATGGCCTGTAAGTGCATCTTAGGCTTGTTTATGAGGTTCACCGCAGAGAGCTTGAGCAATATATCCTCGCCCAGCACCACTTCGGTCTTTTCACCGTGCAGGCTGACGCTTGCTGTTGTACCGGATGTTTTCTCCTGACGCCCGCTGGTTGATCCGACTTCTATCTGAACTTGCTCTGATCTTGCGGTCTGGATATTGCCGCCCTTATCAGTATATGTGATGATGACCGGTTCCAGGGTGAACAAACCTGTCTCTTTTGACCATATTTTGTATCGAATCTCTTTTGTCTCGCCCTGCCTGAGGACATCGAATTTCTTTGGAGCAGGGAAGTCACCGCCCACGAGATCGATCTTTGCAGGGAGGGAATCAGACACTTCGATGTTCGTGATATCCGAAGCACCATAGTTCTTCAAATAAACAGTAATTTCGCTCTCCTGCTGGGGTTTAATTACCAGGGGGAAAGCTGACTTTTTGATGTATGGCCCCACTACTGCGACGGGCTCAGGAAATGCATATTTTCGCGCCCGTACCCAGTCTGCGACTATGTTGACCCCGCTTTTGCCTTCCGGTTGATTGATGAAATGGATATATAACGGATCAACAGGGATCCCTCTTGTATGTATTGCGACCGTGGAATAGGAGGTCTGAAATATTACGTCTTCAGATCTCCATTTAATAGTATGTACTTTTTCCTTGCCATCCATGT
>JAHIFK010000238.1 GCA_018900975.1 Methanobacteriota archaeon | reverse complement strand
CGTCAAGGACTTTCAATAAAGAGCCGATGCAGCGGTACGCTCCGTGGCTTTAGCCCGGAGTAGTTCACACGACATGATAATTAATTTCCGCACCATTTCCGCCCCTATCCATATTTCCCCCGCCACCCGCGCCTCCTCCTCCACGCACGTCTCAACCTCCCCGTGCTCAATGCAGGGCGCGAGTTTCTGGAGGAATTCGTTGGCGGGTACACTACCAGTCTTCCACTTGCTGAGCTTATGGAACCTGATTTTCTCCTTGCTTACATTTTTGATTGAAAGCCGCTTGAACCGGAGCATGGGGGACACCTCAGGCTCGTTGTTCCGAAAAAATATGCTTACAAGAGCGCCAAATGGGTGAGGAGCGTGGTGTTTACAGAGGAACAGGTGACGGGGTTCTGGGAGGAGAGGGGTACAGCAACAGCGCTGACCCGTGGAAGGAGGAGAGGTATTCGTATCAACCCTGACATTGTGTAGTCCTGACATGGAAAAACGCTAATATGTTAAGAACAGTTTAGAGCATATGGAACATACCCTCCAGGGCACCATAATCTACGGCGACGACTTCGAACCTGTAGACGGTATCATCACCATAGAGGACGGGATAATAAAAGAGATAGAAAAGAAAAAGATCAATTCGGATACTATCATAGCCCCCTGCTTCGTGAATGCGCACACACACATAGGCGACTCCGTGATAAAAGATCCGCCCTATCTTCCCCTGGCTGAACTTGTTCAGCCTCCGAACGGGTTAAAGCACAGGATCCTTGCGCAGACATCAAAGGATGATCTCATTGCTGCCATGAAAGCCACCATCCATGACATGATAAGAACAGGAACTTGCGCCTTTTTGGATTTTCGAGAGAGTGGGTCGGCCGGGGTGAAAGCTCTCAAGGAGGCTTCGAACGGCCTCAACATCGAGTCAAGGGCGTTCGGAAGACCCATGGACAATGATATGGGTTATCTTGATTCCTGCGAAGGGACAGGCCTTAGCAGTACCAGCGACCTTGAAATGGATATAATTCGGGAAATTGTCCTGAACACAAAAAGAAAAGGAAAAAAGTTCGCCATCCATGCAGGAGAAAGAAATTCCGATGATATCCTGCCTGCTATTGGGCTTGAACCCGATCTTTTGATACATATGATCCATGCGGAAAAAAGGGAGATTAAATTGATAAAAGAAGAACAGATCCCTGTTGTGGTCTGTGTTCGTTCGAATTTTATTACAGGGTCAGGGCTCCCGCCCATTAAAAAAATGCTGGATGAAGGCATACTTGTCGCTGCAGGCACTGACAACGTGATGCTTAATTCAGTAAATATGTTCTCTGAGATGGAATTTCTCGCCAGGACGGCTATTTACGATGACAGGCAAGTATTTAAACTGTGCACACTAAATGGAGCAAAAATAGCCGGATTAGATAAAGAACTGGGCTCCATAAAAACGGGGAAAAAGGCAAGACTGATGATTTTAAATAAAAAGTCAGACAATATGCATGGTATAAGAAGTCCATTAAGCAGCCTGGTGAGACGTGCAAGACCGGATGACATTATCAGGATAATCTAGTAAAGGAGATATTTTATGGCGAGCAAATTGTTCAAAAAAATACTGATAGCAACAGATGGGTCAGAGTACACGAAGAATTCGATAGATTATGGAATAGAACTGGCAAAGAACACGCAGGCAAACCTTCATGTTTTATATGTGATAGACACGGCAGCATTTGCTTCGATACCAATGGATGCGGCGTGGGAAAGCATGTATGCGCTCCTGAAACAGGAAGGAGATGAAGCTACCAGATATGCAGCTGAGTCAGCTGAAGCTGAAGGGCTGGCAGTCGAAAGGCTTACTGTCGAAGGGCATCCTGCTGAGGAAATAATAAAGTACGCTGAAAAGAATTCCATAAACCTTATTGTAATGGGTACTCTGGGAAAAAGCGGTCTTGATAGATTCCTGCTTGGAAGTGTTGCCGAAAAAATCGTGCGTACCTCAAAAATACCTGTACTTGTAGTTCGCGGTAAAAAATAAAAAAGGAGACGAAAAATGGTCGATTCGCCAGAAAACATTTTTGTTGAAGATGTGATGATCAGAGAGGTTGCATCTGCCTCGATTCCAGGTTCAAGGGACGAAGTCCTTGAAATATTAAAAACAAAACATATCTCCGGCGTTCCAATAGTAAAAAATGGGGAACTGCTTGGTATTGTTACAAGGACTGATCTACTGAAGAACCCGGAAGAAGAGCAGATAGCGTTAATAATGACACGAAACCCGGTAACGATATCGACGGGAAAATCGATAGCCGAAGCCGCCCGTTTGATACTGGAAAATAATATCAGGCGTCTTCCGGTTGTTGAAAATAACAAGCTTCTGGGTATTTTAACCATAGCTGATATAGTAGGAGCAATAGCAAAGATGAATATCACTGCTCCAATAAGCGATTATTTCGGGAACCATGTGGTCTCGGTCTGGAGTGAAACCCCTATCACGGTGGTAGGAGTTATTATGGAACTGGCTGATGTAAAGGCAGTTCCCATACTGGATTCGAACCTGGCTCTTGTTGGTGTAGCTTCAGATAAGGATCTGATAGGCGCAAGTATAATTGAGGACCGCACAGAGGTTTCAAATATGTCTTCCGGGTCGGATGACGATGCATGGACATGGGAATCTCTCCGCGATACAATGAGCCTTTATTATAGCGTTTCCAAGATCAAGCTGCCAAATTATCCTGTAAAAAATATCATAAAGTTCAAGGGTGAACCAGAGACCGCTGTATCAAGTTTCCCGGTCAGTGAATGCGCCAAGAAAATGAGGCGCAAGAGATTAGACCAGATCCCCGTAATAACAAGTTCAAGGAACCTCCTTGGTCTTCTTCGGGACAAGGACCTGCTCAAAGCGATCATCTGATAATCAACATTTTTGACAGGATTTACAGGATAAACGAAATATGCAAGATTGGTTCGTATCCTGTCGATCCTGTTTATCCTGT
>JAHIFK010000025.1 GCA_018900975.1 Methanobacteriota archaeon | reverse complement strand
TGCACTTTTCCCCAGAGGAGCATCCTTGTTGAGTCTGCCTTTGGGTCACATCCTATCTGCATTACACGCTTGCCGACCGAAGCAAGCGCAGCGGTAAGGTTCTGTGTTGTTGTGGACTTACCTATTCCACCTTTTCCGTATATTGCTATTTGTCGCATTTTTCCTCCTCTTTGCTATGCCTCATTCACCATCATACGAGGTAAACGGCAACCTACTGTTGATATAATTATATATATAGCTTTTCAGTATAAAAATTATTACGTAGAATCAAAAAACTAAAAATAAAGAACTTGGAACTTACTTCCTAAAAAATAAAAAATATCAACTCAAGTTCTTGAACTCCCTCAAGAAAGAACGGATGGACCATATCCCAAACGATGCAGCAAGTACAGTAAATACTAAAAGTCCGATCGAAGGCATTCCTTCTATGCCCGCTATTTGAACAAATCCCTGAATGCCAAGGATCAGGAAAAATATCCCGCCTATGGCGTAAGAGACGATCTGAAAATTTTTAATTAATTTATTTTTCTCCATGTTTTGCTAATTGAATAGTAGTAATATATATAGTTTTCGCTAACTATCAGAAAACTTTAAATATTATTAGATATTCAGTAAGTATCCGTATGCCTATTGAGGCAAAGGAGGAAAAATGAATATAAAAAAATCGATAGAATGGTTAATAATAGTCAGCATCATTCTTGTGCTCGCTATGCCTGCTTTAGCAGGTGACCCAAGCGGTGCAGACACGTACACAGATGATGTTGCCGGGTTAAAGCTCGCTGTTAACTTCACCTGGACCCTGGTGGCAGCATTCCTTGTCTTTTTCATGCAGGCAGGATTTGCTTTTCTTGGGGCAGGCGCGCTTCGGGTAAAAAACACCGTGAATTACTTCACAAAAAGCTACATGGACTTCTCGATAGGCGCCATTGCCTACTGGGCTGTTGGTTTTGCCCTAATGTATGGAGGATCGGGGCTTTTCCCGGGTCTTGAACAGGGTAACTCCTGGATCGGATACAGCGGGTTCTTTTTGATAGGTGATGCTTATGATGTTCAAACCATTATGTTCTGGATGTTCCAGGTGGTATTCGCAGCTACAGCTGCAACTATAGTGGCAGGTGTGCTTGCAGAAAGATTGAAGCTTCAGGCATATCTGATATACAGCGCCATCCTCACTGCCGTCATATACAGCATATATGGGCACTGGATATGGGGCGGCGGCTGGCTTTCAACACTTCCCTTCGGCGCTGGCGCCAAGGACTTTGCAGGCTCTGGCGCGGTACATGCGATCGGCGGTTTCGTGGGACTTGCAGGTGCGATCCTGCTAGGACCAAGGATAGGCAAATTCAATAAGGACGGCACGCCCAATGCAATTCCGGGTCATGATGTCGGCTATATCGTCATGGGAACGTTCTTCCTGTTCTTTGGCTGGTTCGGTTTCAATGCCGGCAGCACGGTTGCAGCAACTGACCTTAGAATATCAGTGATCGCAGTCAATACATTACTGGCTGGCGCTGCGGGTGCAACCCTGGTTTGCTATGCGACTTATCTTAAAACAAGAAGAGTTGACATTGCCCTGACATGCAATGGAGCGCTGGGTGGACTTGTGGCTGTTACAGCACCATGTGCATATATTGCACCATGGACTGCAGTAGTTATTGGTACGATCGGCGGCATAATAATAATGGTCGGCATGTGGTTCAATGAATGGAAACTCAAGATCGACGACCCGATCGGAGCAGTTCCATGTCATGGATATAATGGTCTATGGGGTCTTATTGCAGTAGGAATATTCGCCGATGGAACCTATGGTGGCGTAAGTGGATTGATCGTAGGTGAGACCGGACAATTAGTAGCCCAGGTGATAGATGCTGCAACAGTTGCAATATGGGCGCTGGCGACAGGTTTCATCATGTTCGGGATACTAAAATATACAGTAGGTATACGAGTATCAGCTGATGAAGAATTAAGCGGTCTCGATGTGCAGGAACACGGCACCTCAGCATATCCTGAATTCCAGGGCTCAGGCCCGCGAAACGGGGTGAAACTATGAAGAAAATAGAAGCTATAATAAAACCAACGAAATTAGAAGATGTTAAGAATTCTCTTGAAAAGGCAGGCTACATTAGCCTTACGATAACCGAAGTCAAGGGAAGAGGACAGCAGAAAGGAATAAAACAGGTATGGCGCGGAAGAGAATATACCGTGGACGTCCTGCCAAAGGTCAAAGTTGAAGTGATCGTTAAAGATGAAAACGAAGATGAAGTGATCGGCATTATACAGCAGAGCGCCAAGACTGACAGTTTCGGTGATGGCAAGATATTCGTGATACCTGTGGAGAAAATTATCCGCATAAGGACAGGAGAGTCAGGGGCAGATGCCCTATAACTCTCTTTTTTTCTATTTTCGTTTTTTTATCGCATAGGAAAGTATAAACGCATTTCCTTATCATGCTACTGGAATAAATGAAAACAAGCAAGGATCAGCAACCACAGAGTCGGCTATGAACTGCGGTTCATAAATGAACATGAAAAAATTAATATTGGTTGCAATGTTTTACTAATATATCTGGTATAAGCAGAGTAGACCAATGTGTGCTTGAGTCTTGAACTCGTCACAGAGTCTGG
>JAHIFK010000237.1 GCA_018900975.1 Methanobacteriota archaeon | reverse complement strand
TAATTATTTCCATTCTTGATTGCTTTTCTGTGGAAGGCTTTTTTGTAGTATTTATGACTAGTTCAGGTTCCGGCTCCTGAGCCTTTGCCATTTGCTCCATTGCTTCCCTGATAGGCTTTATTACCTCTCTTGGAAGCCTGGCTGGCTCTTTTCTTACCGCTACCTCACCTATGAATGGACATGTTACACCTGTGAGAACAGCCATCACGCGAACCGAACCAGTAAGATTGTGGTCAACCTTGGCGCCCCATATCACACGCTTGGTGTATGGCACTTTGTCCATTATCTGCTCGCCAGCGATCGCAACTTCATCAAGGGTCATATCCTCGCCGCCCACAATATGAATAAGGACTCCGTAAGCCGTGGAAATGTCCGTGATATCAAGCAGCGGTGTAGATAATGCCTGGGAAACAGCCTTTTCAACGCGGTTCTCGCCGTCGCCTTCGCCTATGCCAATGGAAGCAATGCCTCCGCGTTCCATTACTGCCCGAAGGTCAGCATAGTCAAGGTTGACAAGGCTTGGCTGTGTAATTGTATCTGTCAGGTTCTTTACAAATGAGCCTACAAGCGCATTCGCAACTGCAAGAGCATCCCTGAGCGGGAGATTCCCTGCTACTTCCCTGAGCTTTGAGTTGTCGATCACAACAATGGAATCACATACTTCTGCAAGCGATTTTACTGCCTCCCTTGCTTTTTCGCGCCTGGACATCTCAATGGTGAATGGTATTGTTACGCATGCGATCGTAAGAGCGCCAGCTTCTCTTCCTGCGGCTGCAACTACAGGTATTGAGCCTGTCCCTGAACCGCCCCCGAGACCTGCTACGAGGAACAGGAGATTTGTGCCTTCCAGTTCCTGCTTGATCTCTGCCATGTTCTCTCTTGCGGCCTCTGCGCCCCTTTCAGGGTATCCGCCGCACCCGTGCCCCCTGCAAAGCTTCTCACCCAGAAGCATTATCTTATCTGCCCTTGTCATCGTGCTTAGATGATTGGCATCGGTATTTGCAGCCACTATTTTACCACCTGTTAGTTTCTTATCAGCAATCCACGTTGCTATGTTGCAGCCCGCACCACCAAGACCAAAAACGGTCACCGTGGGGCGTGAAGTCTTGACTTTTTGAAGTAAATCTTCTCTAGACATAATCAGCCTCCTATATTATTGGTGTGCTGTTACTATTTAAAACCTTTTTTCGACCGAAAGTGTTTTTAACTATTGAAGTTTTATTTGTCCTCAAAACTTACGCTTAAACCATCATTTGCTGCTATGACCCTGACGCCTGTTCTTTCGGATATGAGCTTTGCCTGATGGTCAGGTGAGGCTTTGAGCGCCTGCAAACCGAAGTGGGTAAGTATTGCCATTTTCGGGTTTATAGACCCTATAAGGTTTGCAGCCTCCTTGATATTCAAATGCCTTATCCTTTTATCCGTGGTCATTCTTACTACATTGATTATAAGGAAATCAACTCCTTTGTAAGCCTGCGCAAGCCCAGGGAAGTATTCAGTGTCAGGGATATAGCCAAGCCGCTTGGAATTGAATTCATATATTGCCCCGTAAGTTTCCACAGGATGCATGGTTCTTATTGGGAATGATATGTTAATGTCGCGAATGCTTATTTTTAGCCCTTCTTTTATTTCAACTATTTCCGTGAAAGGCCTGACATACTGGAGAACTACCGGGTCTTCATTCAGGCAATCCCCGGGAACTATCACGCGTCCGCGAGGGTGGAATCCACCTCCCGTCATCGTTTCTATCATGACATTGATGTCATTTGAGTGGTCAATGTGCCTGTGTGACAGGATTATTGCATCAAGTGAAGAAGGTTTAAGAACATGCTTATGCGCCATCACAAGACTTCCAGGTCCCGGATCCTGCAATATCTTCACGCCGTTGAGGTTGAGCCAGAACCCTCCGCTGTGGCGCATCTGGTTCAGCACTACCATCCTTCCTCCGCCTGTACCCAGAAAAATAACATCAGACATTAATTATTAATATGTTTAACTTATATTAAAAATTTTTGTTTAAATAATCAAATACAATATTCATATTATTGGGTTCAAACCCCAATGATCGGGAATCTGAATGGGCAGGATTGGAGTTGAAAAACAAGGGCTGCTGCTTTAGTATATCAGTAGCCCCTGTTTGAAATATTTCAAGGTATTTCTTATCTGAATATCCGGGAGATTATTTATAAACGTATAGCATTTTAACCAGAACATGAAATGCCAGAGGTGCAGCAAGACCGCTGTGATATACCAGAAATACTCAAACGCCCACCTTTGTAAACTGCATTTTATAGAGGATGTTGAAAGAAAGATCAAACGGGATATCCGCAAATTCAGGATGGTAGAACGTGGGGATAAGATCGCGGTGGCGTTAAGCGGGGGAAAAGACAGCATCGTTCTTCTTTACGTACTGCACAAGATATTCCGGGATAGAAAAGACCTGGAAATTTCTGCCATCACAATAGATGAAGGTATAAAGGGATACAGGGAGCACACGCTTGAACATGCTGTAAAACTGACTCATGATATGGGAATCCCGCACGTCAAAAAGTCATTTCAAGAAGGGTTCGGCGTCAGTCTTGATGAGCTTACCCGAAAAAAAGAACACGCTGCCTGCACACTTTGCGGCGTGCTTCGGAAAAACCTGCTCAATAAGACGGCGCGGGAATTGGGCGCGGATAAACTTGCCATCGGCCATAACCTGGACGACGAGTCGCAGACCATCATGATGAACTACCTGCGCGGCGACATGGACAGGTTAAAAAGGATGCTTCCAAACGTGAAACAGCCAGGTCTTGTAATGAGGATAAAACCCCTTCGAAGCATCCCGGAAAAAGAGGTGGCGCTCTATGCGTTCCTGAACGGCCTTCCTGTGAGCATGGATGAATGTCCTTACGCCGGGGAAGCCCTGCGCAACGAGATACGCGAGATGCTCAATAACTATGAGGTAAAACATCCGGGTACGAAATATTCCCTTCTCGGAGGATTTGAGACCATCTCGGAAGTTCTTCGTTCTGCTGATACTGAGATAATAATGTGCAGGATATGCGGCGAACCTGGAAGCGAAGCTGTATGCAAGACATGCAGGCTACTTGGAAAACAAAAAAAATTGGGCGAATGATTTAGGAACACTTCCGAAAAAAAAGGATGCGATGCCACGTCTTCATTGCGGCATCGCTTTGCCTTAGTATTTCTCCTTCTTATTTTCTATTTTTCATCGTAAGAACCAGCACTGAAAGCAGCAGTGTCATTATGCCGGAAAGGATGCCAAATCCTGGTAAATCCATCGTAGCGTCAGGCTTTCCTCTGAGGATATTGTCAGCTTTCACTTCAGCTTTGTTTATCAATTCCTCAGCATACTTGGGGTTGTGTGCGCCTTTGCTCGCGTCCGACGATACAAGTTGCATGTTGAATATGGACTGGTTGTATACGCGATAGTATACCGCGCGCTTTTCGCCGGATATCGTTTTCGTCAGATTTCCTGCATCATTGACCTTTATAAGGCTATAGTTATAATGCCCCATGATATCTTCCTGCTGCTTTTTCACGAACGTCTCTGCTTCTTCTGCTGAAGGGAAACCTTCGTGGCATTTCAGACACACATTGAATTCGATATTGAAGGTATGACCTGTTATTCCCTCCTCATTAGCACCGGTCTGATTATATTTCCTTGTGTACCTGTGGCAGTCTGCGCATGCTGCATTGGGCTGGTATATATAGGTATCAGAATCAACGCCACCCATGCTTCGTCTCATCTCTGACTGTGAATGATGAGGTGCCTCTCCGGGTTTTGAACTTTCCATAGTATGGCATGATTCACAAAGTATTTTCTTTGATGTCCTGAGTAGATCTTTTTCCTGTGGATTGTGAACATTATGGCATCTCTGGCAGGTGATGCCTAGGGTCGCAGTATTCAGAGTTGGCTTTTCTCGCTCCTGCGCAAGGAAGTACTCAGTTCCCATGCATTTCATACATGCATCCCTGGCATTTGGATTATCCTTGAGAGTTTTTAGTGAGATTTTATGATCCGATTTGTTCCATTCTTCATAGGTTGGCCTGTGTTTTCCCTGGTGGCACCTTCCGCACAGTTCAGAGGTGAGATTCCTGACCATGCTTTTTTTAGTCAAATTAATCATGGAAAGAATGGCCTGTTTATCTTCCTGAGATATATTTTCCATGGACATATCTTCCTGGGAATATATGATATTAATAACGTTCTGTGCGATCTTATTTGAAATATCCCCTGAGCTGTGACATACTTCGCACGTTACATCCTTGAACTTGTATGTCTTTGTCCCGGCGTCCCATCCTGTTGTATGGCAGGGAAGGCAGGATGCGTTCGTGCTCTCTCCTCTCTCCACAAGTCGATCAAAAGTGCGGGAATGGTTGGTCTTTATCCAGTTATTATAATACTCAATATGGCAGAATTTGCATCCTTTGGGTCCAATGTAATTACCGCCATCGTTCTCATCACCAACGGCATAAGCAGGCATAGCAAACAAAAACGCCAGCATTATTGATAAGCCGACGATTATCAATATGTTTTTTATTCTTCGTGACATTATGTCAACCTCTTTTTGCCGTCCACATTTACATGGAACGGACAAGTCCTTCTGTGCTTACACCGAATGTTAACAGGGTCGTAGCAGTGGCGGCATGCATGATATCAGCAAGGGCATGACCGTTTACATATAAATCTGCATTGTTGAGCAGTTCCACGTCACCCATTCTGCCTATCATGAGGGAAATGGTCAAAAGCATAGCAGCAAAGGCTACGTACGAAATATTCAAGACAACTATTGAATGTTCTTCGAATGTCGACCTTGCTTTAATCAATAATAAAAATGCAATAATAATTGTAGGTACTGATGTCACAAGCAGGAATGGAAATTCGATCTCAGGGTCCCATCTCATGTGCGCCCGGGATGCAAGGGCGACAGGTATCAGTATAGTAGCAAGCAAGATCAGTGTCAGTTTAAAGCCGGAGAGAGGTTTTATCTCAGTCGTTGCAGAATATTCCCTCAGCCCATTATACAATAGGAACAAAGCCACAGGACCTGCTAGCATATGAAGATAATGCAGTGATTCATGAGGAAGAGGGTTTATTCCAGTCAGTAAATGCTCTGCTGAATCACCCAGACCTATAAAACCGGCAGCGATCATTCCTGCCATAATGGAAGGCCAGGCGATCTTGCTTCCTCTGAAGTTCCTGTAGATGATCAATACACCAATTATACTTGCAAAGAATACCAGCAAGCCAGCATAGTTGTGCACGATCTGTTCAAGCATATTGTGGTGGCCCTGTACCTGATCAATAAGCAGGTTTCCTTCAAAATAAACCATTTTTATTCCTCTCTTATTTCTTTTGACGTCATTTTATTTGATACCAATAGAGTTCCATTACCATCATAATAATTATAATAATAATACTTAATGCAACTAAATAAATCTTTCGATATAAAGTGGGTGTAAAATCTATGGCGTCATTATAACGTCTGTGTAATTGCTCATATTCTGTAGAAAAACCATAATTACTACCATATATTTTCGTTAGTTATAGACTCAATTCCTCTTTTTTTTATACTGAAAAATCGAGGGAATCAATGAAGTTTTCAACGAGGAAACAAACATGGTCTTCAGGTATCAGGTCTTCTAATGCCGGAGGGAAGAGCCAGGTCTGGTTTTTAAATGATTTGATAAATACCATATTATCAACACAGTAATTATATGATATAAATGTATTGATAATTAATCGTAAGCATTAGACACGATTCAAGTAATAATTCAAAAAATGGAGTGGATCAATTGTACTCAATTGTAGGACAGCCTGTTTAGGGTTGTGTAGTTCACGTGGACTGGCTGAATTTCACCTTAATCCAAGTTCCCTCATTAAGTTCCTGACCCCCAGGGCCACACCTTCAACTTCTATCCCGCCCTTACCCTTGGCGCCGTCCCCCACAACATGAAGATCGTCAATAGGTGTCGTGTTCCCGGTATCGCTTCCAGACGAAGCCCTGTTCACCGGCCATTTTCCAGAATAGGACTGTATCAAAAGAATCTCGTATTTCTTATCAGGGAAAAAACGTTTAAGGTCGGAAAGTCCGAGTTTTATCTCCTCCTCCAGGTTGTCGGAAAGTACTGCCTGATGGGCCATCACAAGGTGCTTTCCAGGCGGCGCAAGTGATGGGTCGGCATGCGTCACTTCATTGATGCCGTTGATCCTCTCTGCGTATGGTGTGAAATAAACCCCGCTGTGACCTATCAGGGGTTCATCAGCTCCCAGGCATATCTTGACACCCTTTGAGGGATTGACCGTGTTTATTCTTTCCAGATATCCATTATCCATGCAATTGTACATCCTGGCTGTTTCCTGATGTCCGATGTCGCTGATAACAAGGTCAGCATCAACCGTTCTCCCTTTCAAGGTGACGCCTTTTGCCCTGTTGCAGTCAATGATTATCTTATCTACGCAAGAACTGGTATGTATCTTTCCGCCTCCTGCTCTTATTACTTCCGCAAGCGCCCCCGTTACCGCGCCGCAGCCGCCCTGAGGAACGCCAGAGCCTTTATATTTGTACATATTGTCAATTATATCAAGCATCTCCCGTGCAGGCACATCCTTTGCCCTAAGGCTCAATGACCAGCCGCAGAAGGAATCCGCAAGCCTGAGAAGGAATTCATCATCAAAGTATTTCAGCACCCAGTCCCTGAATGAGATATCGCTTTTTGGTTTGAATTTAAGCGAGTAAGCAAGTATTGTCGCGAGCTTGATCCTTTTTGTTAGGGAAAGCTCTTTCCTGAAATCATGGAATTCTATGTTTTCTCCTTTTTCTTTCCTTATTATAGCCATGGGATCTGAATCAATTATATTGACATGCGCTTCTACCTCACGCAGTAGTTGCGCAAGCGGTCCCCGCGAGCCGTGCGGGATCATGTGAAGCGCGCCCGTGCTCAGTTTGAAACCCCTGTATTCAATGTTTGCGAACCTGCCGCCGATGAAGGGGAGGCGCTCGAAGATTTCGACTTCGTATCCTGCCCCGCAAAGCTTTGCTCCCGCGAGCAGTCCCCCCAGACCTGCCCCGATGATAATGGCTTTCATTTATCCTCCGATATGGCAGAAAGGGGACAGTAGTCAACACAAGTGCCGCACTCAACGCATTTTTCATTCATTGATGCGCGTCCGAAAACATCTATTGCATCGTAGGGACAGTAAGCGGCGCACTGACCGCAGCCGACGCACTGTTGATCAATTATCATTAAGAATCTCACACCTCATTTTTAACGCACAGGAAAGTTACTGCTTTTCTCTGTGTCCTCTGTGTTCTCCGTGGTTTTTCAAGAATAACACTAAAATCGACTAACTTCGAATTTTTCAACCGAGAATGACTACGATAGAACACGGATTGCGCGGATGACGCTGATACGCGCGGATCCGTGAATATCCGCACAATCCGTGTCATCCGTGTTCCATTATGTAATAGATTCATTGCGTCCCTGCAGCTCCTATCTTCTCCACGAGTTTCGCCAGTACG
>JAHIFK010000236.1 GCA_018900975.1 Methanobacteriota archaeon | reverse complement strand
TTTTTGAAAAACTATTTCACTGGCTATCCTCTAAAATAATAACACCAAAACCATGAAATCCCACGAACCGATAAGAAGCGATGGATTTGATGCTACAAATCTGCGTTCATCAATGCCGAAACCCTGCGGGTTCTCGACTCCTAAACAACACGTATGCCCTGCAGGGCATATCGCGCAGCGATATCCACGTATGGCGGTGAGCTATACGAGTGTGCGACGTCAACTGACGCAACGGTTGACGTGGACACGCCCTCCAGAGGCGTGACTCTGGAGGTTCGTGACTCTGGGCGCCTTTATCTGTAGTTAAATATTTTCAAAGTAACTGAAGTTGCCGCGGCTTCTGATCGGCGCGCCGGATCGTGAACTGAAATTATGACATCCCACTCTTAAACTGCTTCCGCAAGTTGTTTCTGAAGGAGTTTATTTGCCAGAGAGCTAACAGACATTCCTTTTTTCCTGGCGCTTTCCTGAAGTATTTCTGCAATTTTCATATCTCTTGCAGATATTATCAATCCAGTATTATATAATTTATATACGAAAACTATAAAAAGATATCGACCTGCTACAGTTCGTCCATATCCAACATATACTTCAACCGCGCCTATTTTATCTGATGCTATATAAATAGTCAAGTTATTTTTAATAAAATCCCTCATGCGGGGTCTCAATTTGTACCATGCGACCCCGTCCACGATGACCCAGCCGCCAGAATGTTCATCAACCAATCTCTTTAATTCCTCAACATCAAATAATGCAGTAGCGTTCGTATATACATCCCTGGTGGAATTTTTCATTAAAAAAGTTGATAGAACCCAAAAAGTTTATTGCGATATATTGACATTTGAAAAGAAGAACAATATGAAAGACCTGAAAAAAATTTTAGATAATAGGGGCGGCATAAAGAAAGTAGGTGTAATTGGTATGGGATACGTTGGAATTCCATCTGCAGTTTTATTTGCCGAGCATTTTGATCTTGTCCTGGGCTTCCAGCGCGATTCACCAAGTTCCGGTTATAAAATAGAAATGCTTAACAGCGGAGAAAGTCCCTTAAAGGGAGAAGAGCCGGGGCTTGAAGAACTTATCAAAAAAGTCAGAAAATCTGAACGATTCGAAGCTACATCAGACTTTTCAAGGATCACAGAGGTCGATGCTGTCACTTTAGCTATACAAACGCCTTTTAAGGATAATGCAAGTCTTGAACCTGATTTTAGCGCCCTGGAAGAGGGGCTCAGGCAGGTAGGCAGGTACTTGAAAAAAGGGATGCTGGTGGTGCTTGAATCCACGATAACACCAGGAACGACGACAGGTCTTGCAACAGATATTTTGAATAAGGAATCAGGACTTGTGGCTGGTGAGGATTTTGCACTTGCACATGCGCCTGAGAGAGTAATGGTGGGGCGTTTAATAAGAAATATTCAAGAGCATGACAGGATAGTTGGTGGTATAAATGATGCAAGCACCCTGCGGGCAATTGAACTTTATGAACCAATTTTAACCAAAGGCAAAATAATAGCTATGGATTCAACAGCCGCTGAAGCTACGAAAACCGCAGAGAACACCTTCCGGGACCTGCAGATAGCTGCGATCAACGAACTTGCTCTCTATTGCGAGGCAATGAGGATCAATGTCTATGATGTCAGGGATGGCATTGATAGTCTTAAAGGCGAAGGAATTACAAGAGCGGTGCTTTATCCCGGGGCTGGCGTGGGGGGACATTGTCTCACCAAGGATACATACCACCTTGAACGGGGAGCCAGAATGGCAGGACCATTGGATTTTCCTTCCAATGTGGAGTCGCTCTATGTTGTGGCAAGGAAAATAAATGACTTCATGCCCCAGCATATGTATAATCTGACAGTTGAGGCTCTATCAAGGTCGGGGAAAAAACTCAAGGATTCAAAAGTTGCCATATTGGGCTGGGCATTTATAAATAACTCAGACGATACGAGAAATACGCCGTCAGAACCATATTACCTTAAAATCATGGAGCAGGGCGCGGCAGTTTCTATCCATGACCCTTATGTCTCTGAATCAAGCGCTATTAAATTAACCCAGGATATTGAAGAAGCTGTAAAAGATGCAACTGCTGTAGTAATTTTCACAGGGCATAAACAGTATTTTGAGCTTAATGCGGGCAAGATCAGGAAACTAACAGGTTTACCGCATCCGGTGATAATAGATGGCAGGAATGTCATTGATCCAGATGCCTTTATAAAAGAGGGATTTATTTACAGGGGAATAGGAAGAGGAGACAAAAATAATCACGAGATCAGTTCCAGTTAGTCCCCGTATTAAAATACGGGGGCTCATTAAAATACGTGTGCTTATTCAAATACGGGGTTTAATCCCTATAGCTTTCCCTTTTTTATAAGATTCAATAGCTGCCATTGCGACCTGAAGTGCGTGTCTGCTCGTTTCCCCGTTCGAGATCACTTCATGACCGTTCCTTACTGCATTTACAAAATGCTCGAGTTCGACCTTTAGAGGTTCTCTTGGTTCGATCTTTGCTGTCCTTACCCAGGTATCATCTTCAATTTCGACTGTCTGCTTAACATAGTCGAGATAAGCCACACCCTTTAATCCTATAGCGGTAAGTTTTCGAATTTTATTCGGGGTCAGCCAGTTCGTTTCTACCATTCCTGAAAGATTGGTATCGCATCTTAAAAGTATGGTCGCATGGTCTTCAAATGTATGAATATCGTTGCCTGCGATGGTATAAACTTCATTGATCTTTCTTCCATATAAAAAGGATATTACATCAATGTCGTGGACGCCAAGATCCATTATTATCCCTACATC
>JAHIFK010000235.1 GCA_018900975.1 Methanobacteriota archaeon | reverse complement strand
TAGATAATGGGAGGGTCGGTAAACTCTGGATCGATTATGCAGATGAGGTGGGTGAGAATGCGGTAAGTGAATTAACAACGAGGATATTCGGTCATGGGAATGATATTATCAATATCAAGGAAAAGATCGTTCTGGCTGGAAAAAATTCAAAAGGTCTGATAAAAGCCAGGGTTGCTATTGAAGATCAGGCGCAGGCAGAGGTTACAGGCATTACGGAAGGGAACGCAAAGGGCGCGCGGGGGCATGTGGACTGCCTTGAGATAGTGAAGGACAATGCTGTCGCCAGGGCTATCCCCATTGTGAATGTCTCACACGCGCTTGCGAAAGTAACTCATGAGGCGGCAATAGGGAGCGTAGATAAAAGACAGCTTGAGACCCTGATGGCGCACGGGCTCAGTCCTGAGGAAGCGGTGGATGTGATAGTCCGCGGCATATTGAGATGATGGTGCGGCTGGGAAGGCGTAAGGTCAATTCTTAAGTTGTACTCCGGCACAATCCTGTTGTGAGGTACTCGGCTGCAAAGCATACTATAAATTGATTAAAAACAATTATGAATGTGATGAAGAGATCGAAAAGTAAGGAAATTGACTGCCCGGTTGCCTATGGGGAATACTCTTTGCCCCAGCAAAAACAGAGGCAGGTAAGTGCTGCTATCGGGAGAGATGTAGTGCCCATTTCAAAAATGTTTGATATTCTCTCAGACCCCGTTCGCCTGCATATCCTGTTAGCCCTTGCTGTTCAGGAATTATGTGTCTGCGTACTCGTGGAAATCACGGACTATAAATATTCTGCGATATCATATCATCTCAAGTTATTGAAAGAAAGGGAATTCATTGATTCAAGGCGCGAAGGCACATTTTTGCTGTACAGGCTGCCCGGGCGCGGTAAGGCTGCACTGGATATGATTGCCAACTTCCTAAAGATTATAATTGAAATATGATAACGAACGCAATAATGAGCGGATTCGTAAGTGTGTCTGATTACTTATCGGCACATGTGCTGGCATGTCTGGTTCCGGCTTTTTTTATTGCAGGCGCAGTTGCAGTGTTTGTTTCCAGGCAGTCGGTAATCAGATACTTTAGCAGCAAGACTAAAAAAATTGTTTCATACAGCATTGCATCGATTTCCGGAACCGTGCTTGCGGTCTGCAGCTGTACTATTTTACCGCTTTTCGCCGGAATCTATAAGCGGGGAGCTGGTATCGGGCCTGCGACTACGTTTTTATATTCCGGACCCGCCATTAATATACTGGCAATTGTATATACAGCAAAAATTTTAGGATTTGAACTTGGTGTAGCAAGGGCTGTCATGGCGATCTCCATGTCAATTCTCATCGGGTTGGTTATGGCTTCTTTATTTAAAGATTATGATATGAAAAATAAAACAAACACTCAATTCGAAATGAATGAGGAGCGCAGTCACTCACAATGGATTTTACTACTTCTTTTTGTGTTTCTGGTCTTGATACTGGTTATCGGCACAGCGAACTTAAGTTTGACATTCCGATTGGGTGTGATTACCCTGCTCATACTTGGCGTGATATTCCTATTGAAATACTATTTTACTGGCGAAGAGATCAGGGATTGGGGATACGAAACATGGGATTTAACCAAAAAAATATTTCCAATACTGATAATTGGAACTTTTGCCGTGGGGGTCATAGCCTATTATCTCCCGCCTGAGACCTTCAGAGCGTTTTTGGGCGGGAACTCCCTGGTATCGTGCTTTACTGCATCTGTGATCGGCGCGCTGTTATACATGCCGACACTGCTTGAGGTCCCGATCATCGGCACGACCCTTGGATATTCAACAGGGGTCATGGGAGGCGGACCTGCACTTTCACTGCTCTTATCAGGACCTTCGGTAAGCCTCCCAAGTATGCTTGTGCTGAACAGGATCATGGGCACAAAAAAGACAACTGCCTTTATCATACTGGTTGTATTTGTCTCGACACTTGCCGGGTTTGCCTACGGAAATGTGGTGGGATAATGAACATGGGTAAAACTTGCTGTCCGTCAGACGCCCCTAAACCAACAATGGTAAATGTGGGAGGCGTTAAAGTAGGTATGATAGCCACAGGTGAGATATTTAAAAAGTTCTATGAAGCAGGGAAAAAGCCTGAGGATGTTAAAAAGGAGGAGCTGGTAAAGGAGTTTTCAATATACAATTACATACCTTCTGAGGCTCAGAATGAGTATGCAGAGGCGTTAATGGAAGAATATAGAAAATACTGTAAGGAGAAATCAAAATGAAGATTGAGATTTTGGGAACAGGCTGTGCTAAATGTAAAAAATTGACACAGCTTGCACAGGAAACTGTAAATGAACTCGGTATTTCTGCGGAGGTTGTCAAAATTGAGAATATCGACGATATCATGAACTATGGTGTTATGATAACGCCTGCGATCGCTATTGATGAAGAAATAAAATCTGCCGGCAGGCTCCCGTCAAAAGATGAAATTAAGAAATGGATCAACGAGAAAAAGTAAGGAGTATATTAAAATGGCTGAATGTTGCACTGGTGATATAAGATTGATTTATTCCTGCTCCGGCGCCTCAAATGTCGGGGAGATTGCTGATAGGTGGCACGAAAACTGAGGGCTGAAGGTTTTGGTACGATGACCTGCCTTGCGTCAATAGGAGCGCATTTATCAGGATTTGTTGAATCTGCAAAAGGAGCTGATGAGAACATAACGATTGACGGTTGCCCGGTCGCCTGTGCCAAAAAAAACCTGGAACATATAGGAATTAAACCTAAATCATTTATTCTTACGGAAATGGGATTGGTAAAAGGCAAAACATTCGTATCCGGAGAAGTCGTAAATGAAATTTATAAAAAAATTTTAGGAAAAAAACGAATCCTGAGGTTGAGGAGATAAATAACTCAAGAGCATTGAGTTGTGGTGTTAAAATATGAGTGCTGATGAATATACCCAGGAAGACAGAAGAAAATGCGAAATTCGATTGCACAGACTCCTCGCATGGGTTGGAGCAAAGTACCCCGAAAACCTTGAACTGCCTCATGGAAGGGTGAACCTGCGGAATCTCATATTCAATCTTCTCACAAAAAACAGGCTTTCAGGCAGGGATTTGAACGATATAGAAGCGCTCCAGCATAGCCTTCAGGAGATAAAACTCAGGAAAGAGAAAGAACTTGAGACCTTGGAGATGATAAGTTCTGAAGGGAGAAAACTGTGCGGTGAAATAGCAGGGCTGATCAGGGCAATAGATACCCTCAAGGAACTGCCAAAAATGAAGGAAAAGGGGGGTCT
>JAHIFK010000234.1 GCA_018900975.1 Methanobacteriota archaeon | reverse complement strand
GGCTATCCCTGTAGTTCAAATATATCGCATGCCCGCCAAGTTCTGTCATCGCCACTTCGAAAGAAATGCGAGTGCGTGTTGAAGATTTTTCAAACAGCATTCCAAGAGTTTTATTCTTTAATGAAGCGGATGCTTTCCCCCTCGTTCTTTTTCCCTTCAGGTCAGATGCGGTATCAAGCAGGCTAATGATGTCGGTATATGATATATCAGCAATAGATAATAGATGTGATGGCAAAATCAGGTTGCTCCATTTTAATTAATCTGTCTTGTTATTGTAGATACTTATTTAAATTACTTTTCCATAAAGCCATATAAGGTATTAATGTTATTTGGAAAGGGGAAACCATGATGCTGCATGAACACGCTGCCAAGGAGGTTTTCTCAAGGTACGGGATACCTGTGCCGCAAAGCAGCCTGATAGTAGATGCACAAGAGGCAAAAGACCGCGCCTGGAAATTGGGAAAAGTTGTACTTAAAGCGCAGGTCGCATCAGGCGGGCGCGGGAAAGCTGGAGGAATACTCACAGCTGCAACTGTGCAGGAAGCTGAACAGAGCGCGCGTCGCATCCTGGGCATGTCCATAAAAGGACTCAGGGTGAAAAAGCTCCTTGTCGAGGAATACGTAAAACCGGAAAAAGAGATGTACCTTGGAATTACCATCGACCGCAAGAAGCGCCGCCCCATAATTATAGCAAGCTCTGAAGGCGGTATGGACATCGAAGAGGTCGCAAGGACATCGCCTGAAAAGATCATGAGATTGCACATCGACCCACTGACAGGACTTCATGATTACCAGGCAAGAGGACTTTCACAGTTCCTTGATAAAGGGAACACCGTAGTTACAGATATAATTAAAAAACTGTATCGTGTCTTTACTGACCACGACTGTACGCTCGCTGAAATAAACCCGCTTGCTCTGACCGCGCGGGGCGTTCTGGCGCTTGATGCAAAAATGAATATTGACGATAATGCCATGTTCAGGCAAGAGTTCGAAGAGGAAGAAGAGGACACGCCATCTGCGACCGCAAGGAAGAACGGAATGAGCTATGTGGGACTTGATGGGTATATAGGGTGCATCGTCAACGGCGCCGGTCTTGCTATGGCAACGCTTGATATGATAAAACACTATGGCGGCGAAGCTGCTAATTTTATGGACGTAAGGGCAGGGGCGAACGAAGATCAAATGAAGATCGCGATGCGTCTTGTATCTTCCAACAAGAACGTGAAGGCTATAGTGATCAATATCTTCGGAGGCATCACAAAATGCGACGAAGTCGCACGCGGGATAATCAATTCAGGGGTTAAATTACCAATAGTCATCAGGCTAACAGGGACTAACGAGGAGGAAGGAAAGCGGATGCTTGAAGAACACGGCATGATACTTGCGTCAACATCTGAAGAAGCAGCGAAGGAGGCGGTAGCTCTTGGGCATCCTGATTGATAAGAAAACAAGGCTTCTTGTACAGGGAATAACTGGCAGCGTAGGGTCTTTCCAGACAAAACAGATGCTTGATTTCGGGACGAATGTTGTAGCAGGCGTAACACCTGGAAAGGGTGGAAGTAAGTTCAATGGGGTTCCGGTCTTTAACTCTGTTGCAGAGGCGGTCGACGCGGAAAAGCCGAATGCTTCCGTCATTTTTGTTCCCCCTAAGTTCGCTGCTGACGCTATTTACGAAGCCTGCGACAGCGGCATAGGACTTATCGTGTGCATCACTGAAGGCATCCCGGTGCATGATATGATGCGCGTGTGCGCCTATCTTGAAAAGTCATCGTGCATGCTAATTGGCCCCAACTGCCCTGGAATAACCACTCCCGGAGTATCAAAAACAGGGATAATGCCAAACCCGATTCACCGCCCCGGGAACGTGGGGCTTGTTTCAAGGAGCGGGACTCTAACATACGAAATAATAGACCTGCTATCAAAAGGCGGGATAGGCCAGTCAACGTCCGTGGGCATAGGAGGCGACCCGATAGCAGGAACTTCATTTGTTGAAATATTGAGATTGTTCGAGGAAGACCCGGAAACACACGCTGTCGTGATGGTAGGGGAGATAGGGGGAACAGCAGAGCAGGACGCTATCGATCTTATAAAGCAGATGAGTAAGCCCGTAATCGCTTATGTGGTGGGTGTATCCGCGCCTCCGGGTAAGACCATGGGGCACGCAGGAGCAATAGTATCGTCGGGCGGCGGCACTGCGCTTGAAAAGATCCAGGCATTTGAACGCGCCGGCATAACTGTGGGCAGAAGTCCTGATGACATAGTCAGGATACTTAAAAATATGCAGTAAATTAAATATATTTTTAATAATACGACAGCGAAAGCCTTATATATGATGGCACTCCGTAATATATATTGGAGGCGTACATGATTATAATGATTACAATGATTTATAGTGGTGTATATTTACATGTGTCCGAGCCCGCTACCTCCTACGGGTTGCTCTTCTGTTGCTAATCGGGGGTGAAAATCCCCCCTCGGACTAATTCTCATTTTCAAGAACAAAAACTATTAATCTTTCCGCACTTATTAACGCGGGTATGAAAAAGGTAGTACTTGCTTATTCTGGCGGGCTTGACACCTCGGTGTGCATCCCCCTTTTGAAGGAACATTACGGCTGCGATTATGCGGTCACGGTCACAGTGGACGTGGGGCAGCCCGAAAAAGAGATAGAGATGGCTGAGAAAAAAGCCGCGTTGATCAGCCAGAAACATATCACTATTGACGCGAAGGATGAGTTCGTTAAGGATTATATCTTCCCTCTCATCAAAGCCAATGGCAGTTATGAAGGTTATGTGCTGGGCACGTCGATAGCTCGTCCGCTAATAGCGAAGAAAGTAGTAGAAGTCGCAAAGAAAGAAAATGCCCATGCGCTGGCGCACGGCTGTACTGGCAAAGGTAACGACCAGTTAAGGTTCGAGACAGTGTTCCGAAGCACGACGCTTGATGTTTTTGCGCCCATGAGGGACATGAACCTCACGCGCGAATGGGAGATGGAATATGCAAAGGAGCACGGGATACCCGTTTCTGTCACGAAGTCAAAGCCCTGGAGCGTGGATGAGAATATCTGGAGCCGAAGCATCGAGGGCGGGCGGCTTGAAGAACCTGATTTTGTTCCGCCTGAGGAGATATTCGAGTGGACAGTATCGCCTGAGAAAGCAGGAGACGCAGAAGAGATCGATATCGGTTTTGAGCATGGCGTGCCTGTGTTTGTGAACGGGAAGAAGATGGATGGCGTTTTACTTATTCAAGAACTTAACAGGATCGGCGGCGCTCACGGCGTGGGGCGCACTGACATGATGGAGGACAGGGTCCTGGGTCTTAAGGCAAGGGAGAATTACGAGCATCCTGCTGCAACAATTATATTGACTGCGCATAAGGACCTTGAAAGGCTTGTGCTCACAAGGGACGAACTCAGGTTCAAGTCGCTGGTGGATGAGACCTGGAGCGAGCTTGCTTACAAGGGTCTGGTGGATGAGCCTCTATTCGCTGACCTGAATGCATTTATTGATAATTCGCAGGAGAGGGTTACGGGGACTGTTAAGTTAAGGCTCTACAAAGGAAGCGCAAAGGTCGTGGCAAGGAGTTCACCGTATGCGCTGTACTCTGCTGAGTTTTCGTCTTTTGACAGCAAGGCGATAGACCAGAAGGATGCTGAAGGGGTCTGCAAGTATCATGGGTTCCAGGCGAGGATGTATAAGAAGATGGGGTAGAAAATATAAGAGGATGTAGCAGAAAAAAATTTATCATTTTGCATCTGGAAAATGTATATATACCAGGGTTTCCATGAATAAAACAGTGGTATGAGTGAGCATAATTGTTGTATCAGATATTCATCTGGGTAGCGAATCATCAAAACATGATGATTTCTCGAAGTTCTTAGATTGGTTGGCTGAACTTGAAAAAAAAGGTGGAGAGAGCATCAGGTCAGGAGGAAAAGAAGTTAGACTGAACCCTCCTGAAAAGCTCATCTTGCTCGGTGACATCCTTGAATTATGGGCCCCAAAGGATAATAACATTAAATATACTGTCCAGGAAGCTATTGAGCCGTTCACGAAACTCATGAACCTCAAATGTGAGAAGATATTTGTGCTAGGCAATCATGATGAGAATGTTTCAAAATATCTTGATAAATTTAAACTGAGAGAAGATTATCCTGTTTATAAGCATAGTTTTGGGATCAAAAAAAATTTTACATTAATAAACCGGCATTATCCGGAAGATCCGCATGATAAAGAAAAAGGATTTTTGCAGGTCGGAGCGAGAAAATATTTTTTCCTGCACGGACAACAGTTCGATAAAATGTTCCTTCTTGTTGGACCTCTGGCAAAAATCCCAACAAAAACTGCTGAAATATCAGGCGCATTCTCTAATATCTTTCCGATGAACGGCTGGTCGATCGTTGTGCTATTTGTTATTTCCAGCGCCGCATACATGATATGGAAAAATGACATACTTCTAACTATTTCAGTCGGTTCATTTTTATTGTCAATACCGAGGCTATTCACGTATTTGCAGGATAAAGTGTGGAGCAGGCTCAAATGGTACGTCGAGGACAGACCGAAGTACAGCGATGTAGAAACGATAATTGAAAAGAAATATTACGATTTTGACAAGGACAAGACCGGAGATGATGTGAACTTCGTCTTCGGGCACACGCATGTGCCTGAGATATATGAGCATACTTTCCACAAAAACGACAAGGATTACAGGATGTTATTCGTGAATTCAGGTTCGTGGGTGATTGAAAAAGATTATACCCATAATACCTTTGTTTATATAGATGAGAGCGGAGTGTATCTGTTCAGATGGAATGTTGGAGGGAATGTGGAGTTATTGAAGGATGTTATCTAGCGTTTAAATATAATTATGTATAATTAATAGCTCATCGAATCGCTTCTGCTCGGCTCCATCTAGAAAACTGTCCAATTTCTTCTTAGTAATATTTTTCACAATGTCCGTGAATTCAGACTTGTTAGCAGCATTTAAAACAGTGATACATGCCTCTTCGCCCCATTCTCTGTATGTGTTATTAACAAGCCATCTAACAAAATCTGTTTTATTAGGCAATATACGGAAATATTTTTCTGTGAGCACATTGAGGAGCAGATGCCATTCTTCCCCCTGGAAGTCTTTTTCTAAACGCCAGAACCCGCCAACATTATTTACAACTTCATAAACATTCCCCTTTTTATTAGCAGCCCGGAGCACTTTAAGGATCGCCTGTTCATCCGCATTCCCGGTTGCACCTTTTAACATTTTATTAATAAACCCTACCATCTGGACGGTAGTAAGCTCCTCAAGCCTTCCATTTTTCATCAAGTCTTCGATATAGTCCCTGCTCATTGTGTCTGTTGAAAAGTGGTGGCCGACTCCACCGGGTACATAATTGGCTATTTCCTTTAATACAAGTCCTGTATTATTCCTTAATCTGGATAGCCAGTCTTCGAAAGCAGCCTGTGGGTTCGTACCCTGCTTTGAAGTGGACAATTTCTTTGCAGCTCCACTTAACAATTTGCCAATCTCACCATTAGGTCCTATCGTCTCCGATATCGCAGTCATCAAATCATTGTTATTTATAACACCATCAACGGTTGTAAACTTCCATTTAAAGTCAATATTTCTCTTCGATGTTGGATCAATTTTTGGGACAAATTTTGCCACCTTGGAATTTGAACCTATTCCCTTAAAACATTCTATGTTTTCACATTCATGGGCAACGGATATTTCTTCGAGTCCTGCCCTGACTGCTGAAACGACCATCTGCTTTTGATCCTGGGCCACTCTTTCATCCAGTTTAGTTATCTCACCGAATGCCTTCCATTTGTATCCCCCCTCTACCTGCTTTCCATTTGCATCCACTTCAGACACAACATCAAGCCCTGTCTTATTATACCAGTCATGAATAGCTATGGAGATGAGCCCTCCCAGGGAGTATCCGTTAACCCCTGCCGGAGCCAGGCTCTTAACCTCACTGATAATAATTGATTTAAGTCCGGCAATGGTCTTGAACGTCCCGGCTATGATCGTGTTATCATTAATATGAGTGGCCATATGCTCTGCTAAATGATTGAAGAAGTTCTCCACAAAGAGCGGATAAATTTTTCCCCAATACTCTGAAGCTTCCTGTCTTGGTGAAGTGATATGTCCCCCAGTAAAAGCATCGGTAAGGAAATGAGTATGGAAAGATTCTATAAGCACCGCTTCATCAATGGATTTACCTCTCATCTTTGCCATGAATGCTTCATTCAAGGCTTTTTCATGCCCTTTCAGGTAATAATTCAGGTTATTGTCGTGGGTCGTAGTTCGGGAAAAGTGGTGAAAATTACTCAGATTTAATCTAAAATAGAGGTCATCAATTTCTTTTTTTTCTTCTTCAGTAATACCAATAGGCTCATTAACTGCGCCCCCTTTTGAACGGGCATAATCAAGCTTACGCTGTCCTGATGCAGTGGAAGCAAGCCTTTTCATCTCATCCAGAGACCCAAAATAGTCCCCTGCCAGGGCTACCATCTCTCCGTAACTGATCTTATATTCAGGTAAACCCCCCCTTCCCTCAAAAAGGATAACATATTTCCCTCCAGAACCGATATCACCTACTGATTGATGTTCACCGTAACTGAAACGTTGAATGTTATCAAGAAGAGGGGCTGATCGTTGCTGCACTGCATGTGTCAACTCATGCGCCATCAGGGTCTTTCCGGTTTCTGTCATGGGCGCATATTCTCCCTTTCCGAACACCACATCCCTTCCCACCGTAAACGCCCGCGCATTCACTGCTCGCGCCGCATCCGCCGCCTTCGCATCCGTATGCACCCTCACTCCGCTGAAATCCAGTCCAAAACGAGGCTCAAAGAAAACCCGCGCAGATTCAGGCAATGGTTGACCACCGCTTCTGATGGCATTAATATCGGTTTCCATTCCCTGCTTGATTTCAAGAGTCGAGCCCGGGACTTCTTCTAGCTGCAAGATATCTTGCTCTTCCGGCAGGCGCCGATCTGAGCACTTCGGACATGCGGGCTGGACGGGATTATCTGATGTCTTTCCAGAAACCGCATTTGGCTCCGGCATCCTCATCACTGCATCCGCCACCCTGTCAGCCTCCTGCTCATAAACATCGCCCGGCGCACCTATCCTGAGTTTAGCCTGCATCGCTCCCGACTTCATGATCCTCTGCACAGCATGGTTACCGACTGTCCTTTGAAGAAAAAGAATTTGTTCAACAGGTGAACTGAGTGGCTGGTAGAAATTGTCTTTCTGTACCTGCAAACCCTGATTCTCTTTTTTTATCTCAGGTGCTTTGACCGCTGTTCTGATTGCCTCACTCATTGTTATATCCTTGAAATTAAATGATCTTAAATATATGTATTATAACTTTTAACACAACAAACTGCTAATAAAAGGATGAAGACTATTCTATGAACTTCCAGCCTCTCCTCCATTTGATTTTGTCTTTGAAATCGCATAAATTTTTTTGTTATCCTGATTGATCTTTTCCATCATTTCCTGGTTAATGACCATTGCCTCATAATCATTCCAGACATGCCATTTTTCATTATTCTCGCAGGTAAAACCCCTGCACGGCACAGGGCGGTGGTCGCGCACTTTGCAGTGGTACGTCTCCCTATCCATATGAACACAGTAACCATCAGTATCATGTGCGATAAGATATGGTCTCCCGAACTCCCAGCGGATGATACCCTCGTCCACATCCTGTTTAGACAGGGCGAACGGGAATTTGCAGCACATAGCCTTGCATGTTTGCATCCTGCTCCCGCAGTCCACACAGGCTTCATGTTCGAACGTATATTTGTCTTCCTCAGGATCCTGATACATAAGTCCCATGCCGCTCTCTACGAACTTCTTTACCAACCTCTCTGCCACCTGATTTTTCCGCTTGTCCAGTTCCTCGATCGAGATCAATCCCTTTTCGCTGAGCAGTTCGATGAGAGCGTAGAGGAATGAGGTTGATTCTAATGTTTTTTTGGTGTTGGCGTTGATGCGGGTGTGGGTGTAGAGCAGACCTTCGGCTAATTCCTTGTGTTCTTCACGCAATACCTCTTTATTTTTATTCTGAGTTTCTGTTTGCATAAAAATTAATTTTTCATGTTAACATGTTTAGTTCAAAATCGAATACGTATGACACTGATCAAGCGGCTTTTCGTTTTCATGGATCCGTGCATCATCGAAACTTGTTACGGATACTTCGGAGGGAGGAACCTAAAGATTTCCCTATCCTCCGATAACTTTCGCCTGATCTTTGCTGATGCAGTTTAATTTCAGCAACGTCTTTAAAATGAATTTCGGAACTCCGATACCAAGTTTGTTGGCGATAAATATAAGAATTCTGCCAAGTAACGTACCCCCTATTCCCCCCAGCCTGCCACCTAATGCACTGTTTATCCATGGCTCAAGCCATTTAGCTGCTGCAATTCCGCCGATGCAACTCAAAACAGCAGAGAGTATGAGGGAGCAATAATCTACGGTCATTCTCCAGAAACGCCATGTCCGCTTCTTCCACATGTGCAATGCGCCCTGTATGCCGAGGTCTAAGAGGACTCCAATAATCGCGCCGATGATGCACTTTCCCGCCAGGGCACCAATTCCGATTGCTGGCGCCGCTTTCTGCAGTGTGCCATCTTTCATGTTATGGAACATCGGTCCGGTCATTCCTGCGGCACCAATATTTTTTCTGCTTTCATGATTTTCTGCCCTGGATTTCAACCCCTGTTGCTGTACCGCATGTGTCAATTCATGTGCCAGCAAACGTCTCCCTTCACCCTTTCCCGGAGAATATTGTCCTGCACCGAACACCACATCGTGTCCAAGTGTAAAAGCACGGGCATTGACCGATTGAGCCACATCGGCTGCCCGCGTGTCGTTGTGCACGCGTACTTTGCCAAAATCAGCTCCGAAACGCGGTTCAAAGAATGCCCTTTCAGACGCAGACAATGGTTGCCCTGCGCCTTTGATGGACTGGATATTTGATTCGAGATCAGGATCTATTTCAGAGATACTACCTGATGTTTCCTTCGCCTGAAGCTCTTCCTCCTCCTCTTCCACTGGTTTCCTTTGCAGCTTCTCCTCTTCTTCTTCTTTCATGGGTTCTGTTTTTGTAACTTATCTTTTCTCTCATCTCTGTCCCTCTGCAATGAATCATATTATTTCATGTTCAAGCATCTCCACGCTGATTATCCCTGGTGTTAGGTTCGGTCGTGGGATTTCGGAAACCACAGGGGCCCCTAATGGTATAACCACTTGCACTTCCCCGCACCTTGACCATGAACTCACTTGCCCACCCGTGGATGGCCAGCCGGTTCAGGCATTCATCACAAATAAGCCCGATGACAGGCAATGTAACTGTTTTTGTGTTTGCAGTGCAGCCTGATTCCCCTGTACTTGGCGTGCAGCCTCCGGGGTCTGCTTTCCAGTCATACAGGTCATTGACACGGTAACGGATATCTATTGTTGCCGTAATACCCGTACAGGTTCCGGTGTCATCACAGGTTTTTTCGACAGAACCTGTGCCACGGGCTTCCAGTGAAAATCCGCCCATTGCATAAAAAAGGTCTGTGCCATGTGTAAAGTGTCCAGGAACCGTCACGTTCTTTGTCAAACCGCTCCGTGAACCGCTACAGGGTAAGCTATCTGCCTCGGCAAGGAACAGGTTGCTCAGATCATTATTGGCTGAAGTCAACGCGGCAGCACCTCCCGTATCTGATTTAAAATCATAGAAATTCACGTATGCATCACTGCTGATCCCGTCCAGATAACGCCGCATGAATGCTGAGGCATAAACCCTGCCTGTGAATTCACCGCCTGTTTGCATCAATCTGGCAGTCGTATTCATTCGAATAAGAGACCAGTCAAGGCATGGACATGTTGTGCGTTCTGCAGCAGTGTACCTGCGTATAATGTTATTCCGATCCCTGTCCTGCTGGATAACATGAGCTAGCTCGTGTCCCACCAAACGTTTACCTTCAGCCGTATCCGGAGCATACTGCCCTGCTCCGAACACTATATCAGAGCCAAGTGTATACGCTTTTGCATTGAGCATTTGTGCGGATTCGGATGACTTTACATCATTATGCACTCTCACGCGGCTGAAATCATGACCGAAACGCGGCTCGAAGAAACTGCGAACAGATTCAGGCAGGGACTGCCCACCGCCGCGGATACCGCGGATGCTGTTATCCACATCTAGTGTGACTTTTGGGGTATGTCCGGCAGCTACTTTGGTCTGTATCACTTCTTCTTCCTTTGCATTCTTTTTCGTACATCTGGGACACTGCCTCTGAATACCCCTGGTTCTGTCCGAATGTACAACTTCAGAAACCTGCGGCTGCGGCATCCTCAAAACTGCGTCTGCCACCCTGTCAGCCTCCTGCTCGTAAAAATCGTCAGGTGCGCCTATCTTGAGTTTAGCCTGAAGCGCTCCAGACTTCATGTATTTTTGGACTGCCTGGTTGCCTAAGGTTCTTTGAAGAAAGAGAATTTGCTCAACAGGTGAACTGAGTGGCTGTTTAAAATTACCCTTCTGCACCTGTGAAACTTGATTCTCTTTTTTTGTGTCGGTTGCTTTGACCGATGCTCTGACTGCCTCACTCATTGTTATCTCCTTGAAATTTAATAGATATGCCAGGGAGTATTTGGTTTTAAGCAACAATTATCAAAAGTTCTTTTTACCCAATCTCCACAGTTATTTCTAATGAGATGGTATTTACCAGGATTTTTTCTTGCTTCTGCTTTAATACAACTCTTTATATCATTGATCGGTTTTGACTGACATTCTTCAGAATCTTTTCTTTCTGCATTGAAGCACCATTTTCGCGAGTCATTTCGTCTCGGCTCTGGAGAGATTACCCTGGCATCTTCTTTACTTTCTCCTTCCAGCATTGTAAAACCTGCAGACCATCCATCGTCGAACTCTATAAATGCATGGTTTGCTGGCGCTGCCCAATTAGGTAGCCAATTAGGAAAAATTGATAAAGGAACATAACATATTTTAACACCAGACCCGACAGCTGTTCTGGTCTTGGTTCCCGATTTTGTTCCTCTGTTAATCGCCAGTTCTTCCAATGCCCCCCGTGGGTAGCGATTGATTAATAAGCTATTCGAAGAAGATCGCTGCTGGCGAACATGTGTCAATTCATGTGCCAGCAAACATCGCCCTTCGCTAGTCCCCGGAGCATACTGCCCGGCGCCGAACACCACATCGTTCCCGAGGGTAAAAGCACGAGCATTGACTGACTGAGCCAGGTAGGCTGCCCGCGTGTCGTTGTGCACGCGCACGTTTCCGAAATCAGCCCCGAAACGCGGTTCAAAGAATGCCCTTTCGGGTGGGGACAATGTTTGTCCTGCGCCTTTGAGAGACTGGATATTTGATTCGATATCAGGATTTACTTCAGAAATACTACCTGATGTTGCCTTCGCCTGAAGCTCCTCCTCCTCTTCTACAGGTTTCCTTTGCAGCTTCTCCTCTTCCTCCTCTTCTTTTATCGGTTGCCTCTTCAGTTCCTCCTCTTCACATTTCGGGGAAGCCCTCTGGATGTAGGGTGTACCACCGGATACTGCCTGCGGCTGCGGCATCCTCATCACTGCATCCGCCACCCTGTCAGCCTCCTGCTCGTAAACATCTCCCGGTGCGCCTATCCTGAGTTTTGCCTGCAAAGTTCCTGACCTCATCAGCCTCTGAACAGCCTGATTTCCTATTGTTTGTTGAAGGAACATAATTTTGTCTGCAGCCGATCTGATGGATCGGGAAACTGTGACATTTAGTTTTGGCGAATCCATATCTTTCATTTTCTGTTTTCTTATTGCCAATTTTAATCTTTCACTCATTGGAACCTCCACATTTTCGTTTCATAGTCCAGCCATATTCGGTTTCCCGACTAATATATTGAATAAATAATTGCTTTTTTTTACTTCCATGATCTCCAGTTGAACAAATTCAGCTAACTATAATTTCCCGCACCTTTCACCAAAAGCCTGGCAACAGCATCGGCAATTGGCTGATCTGTCATGTTCTGATAATAAGTAAATCCCGGGGATGGATTGACCTCGAAGCAATACCACTTGGCTTCTGGCGTGAACCGCAGGTCAATCCCGGCAAATATAAGTCCCGTCGCCTTAGAAAGTGCCCTGCACCGATCTATGCAATCCTGTGGAATTTCACAGGGGCGCACGGTAATCCCAGCTCCTTTGCTTGCAGCATACCTGTAGTCGTCAGCTTCGGAGACTATTTCGCATGGGAATATATCATCCCCCACCACATGGACACGATAATCATTACCCGGTATATACTCCTGGAACTGGGTCGGACACCAGAGGATATCATCAAGGCGACAAAGGGTTTCCTTTGTCAGGCGTGAGACGATGCTTCGGACACCACTAATAGACTTGTATATGACTTCCCCATGCCTTTCCAGGAACTCAAGCACTGCAGAGGGGTCTGTAGTGATAAGTGTATCAGGAATACCAAAACCAAATGCCCTGATTTGCGAAGCCTGGTAAGGTTTGGAATTATTTGAAGACATAGCCGACAAACGATTCACAACAAGTGCGGGTGTGATCTCAAGCCATGAAGACAGAACATCTTCCAGGAGCATAGCATGATTCCATGCCGGGCTGCCATATCCTCCTTTTTTGATTTCCGGCAACTGTCGCCAGTCGTATGTCCGTATATAAACTGCTGTTATCGCTTCAAGTGAAATTGTCCAGTCACAAGTATGCAGGAAACCCCGGATATCGGAATCCACATAAAGTTCTACCTGTGTCTCAAGAACTTTCATCTGGTCAAGGAAAATCACATTCGACCCCTTCCTTTTAAGGGCATCATATACGGCTGAAAGAGGTCTATCCTGAAGAAGTCCCCATAGTAAGATCAACCTTCCATCTCCTGGCGATTTTCACGGTCAGCTTTGCCCTGGAAGTACTCGAATATTGCATCAGCCATATCTTCAGGAACAAAACCAGTTACAAGATTGGCACCCATGAAAACGGAGTCGGGTCCATGCCCGCTAAATCTGACCGAAAGAAGATCGACTCCTGCGGTGTCGGCAAGTTTACGTGCATGTCCTATCAGAACCTTATCAACATTCCCAAAATGCTTACTACCAACAATGGTTACGGTAACCCCTCCACTTTCAGGAGTCAAAATTTGATTTGCCTGAAAAATTACGCTCCTGTGGGATGGAGCGACCGGGATACCGAGCCTGGCTGCAGTAAAAATCCACTTTTCATGCCTCCAGTATGGCCCTGAAAGGGAGGTTGGTGTAGGTCTGTTAAGTACGGGACACTTGAGGGAAAACAACCATGCCAGCAAAAAGGCGCTCATCTCTGAGGCAACGTATGCCCTGTCAGTCGGGACAATATGACGCAGATCATTCTCAATAACACAGTGCATCCTTGTGAGCACCCCGATGATATCGTGCGAAAAAAATGGAAGTCCATCTACAATTGCAATACCATTATCAATGTCTCCCGTGTGGTATCGCCAGCCTTCCACGGACAGGTTCTCCGGGGTCAGCAGGCATGCACCCTGAAAACTCCATCTTTTAACAAGTTCTTTTGCCTGCAGGTCACTATTATTCGCAACGACAAGGATCTTCTTGTTCATTTTGGCTGCGTTATCGTCCCTATATCAGGCCGTTCTTCCGGGCGGATAAAAGCACGTCCGTTTGTTACACCATCGAAAGTGGAACCTCCCTCGGGGGACATTATAGGGCCAGGGTTTATTATGGGAGTAATTCCTCCTCCGGTTTCGATCTCTTTGGCTAACTTTTCAGCAGTTTTATCCGCATCTTTTGCCTTTTCTAATTCTTTAGCTATTTTATCTGTATCTTTTGCCTTTTCGATCAACTTTTCTAGATCTGTCTTTATTGAAGTTACTGTAACAGTTGATGTGGCTGTCCTGGTCGTGTCAGCAACGCTTGTGGCTACTACATGATACGTTCCAGGAGTGCCCGGGGAAATATATAAACCAGTCGTGTTAATGCTGCCTCCGTTTGTTTCCTGGACTCTCCAGGTTACAGCGGTATTGGTCGTCCCTGTTACATTCGCTCTAAACTGTACTCCTTTATTAATTTCTACAGTTGTAGACGCAGGATTTATAGACACGGAAATACCGGGCGTAACAGTTACAGATGATGTGGCTGTTTTGGTCGAGTCGGCAACGCTTGTGGCTGCCACTTGATATGTTCCTGGCGTTACTGGAGCCGTATAGAGGCCAGTGGCATCTATAGTTCCACCTGTTGTGCTCCAGTTCACTCTGGTATCGGGTACACCCAGAACTGTTGCTGTGAACTTTTGGGTCCTACCCGGTAAAATGGTTACCTGTGCCGGGCTGATAGAAACAGAAGCCATTGTCACAGTAACGATCGCCACAGCCGTCTTTGTGGGATCTGCTTTACTTGTAGCGACAACATGATACGTTCCTATGATTCCAGGGGATAAAACAGGAGTTATGGGAGTTATAATGGTAGTGGGAGGTGTAATGGGGGTAAGACCAGTCCCTGTCACTATTGGGGAAAGTCTGGGTTCCGATATACTGGGGGCCATTATAGGCTCTAGGACTCGGATAATCCCTGATGGTGCTGTATACAGACCTGTGCCATCTATGGTTCCGCCCCCGGACCCTTCCTGTACGCTCCATATTACACCGGTATCGGCGCTGCCAGTTACGTTAGCCTTGAATTGTTGCTGCTTACCTGAGAAAAGGTTGACTTCTGCAGGGCTGATAGTCACAGCCACTTTAGGTTGTACCTCTACTTGTGCTGTTGCTGTTTTGGTATTATCTGCTTTGCTTGTTGCTACGACAGTATAAGTTCCCGCTATTGCCGGAGCTGTATAGAGACCTGTGTTATCTATTGTGCCACCTTTAGTTTCCTTCACACTCCAGGTTACTCCAGGATTTGAGCTGCCTGTCACGCTTGCTTTGAACTGTTGTTGATCGCCTGCAAAAACCCTGGCCGTTGCCGGAGCTATGGATACTGTGATATCTTCGGTGACCGCAACAGATGTCATTCCGCTCTTAGTTGCGTCTGCATGGCTTGTGGCAATTACATGGTATGTCCCCGGAGTTATCGGGGCTGTATAGAGACCTGTATTGGTTATGCTTCCACCATCAGTTTCCTGTACACTCCAGTCGACCGCCTTGTTGCCAGTTCCTGTCACGTTAGCTTCAAATTGAAGAGTCCTTCCTGGTCGCAAACTGGGATTGAATGGATCGATCGAAACCGAAACCACAACCAATGTACCCTTGTCCTGGCCGGGTTTGAATGCCCACCACCTTACCCGGATAGGAGATGTTGCCGTTCCATTTACACGCATTCCTACTCTGAAATTGCCTGTCGACGTATCCACAAGGGCTCCAAGCAAAACATCGGGTAAATTAAAAAATCCAGAAGCCTCAGAAGCGCCAATGAACACCTGTTTGTTCGAAGTATGTGTCTCATCAAGACCCATAATTACCGATATGGGTCCAGGTCCAAATCCGGGATCGATCAATCCCGAGACGTTTTTAACAGATGGTGTAAATCCTGAAAACTCCACCACTCCGGTTGCGACTTGAGACGTTAATTTAATAATTTTGTTGGGACTGTCAACCTGGATGCCAATGGTGCCATCGGGAGAAGACAGGAGGTTATTAAAAATATCAATGTTAAGGTGCTCTTTTTTCACGGCTCCACTATCGATCTTTATGGATGTGATGGATCTATCAGCGATCCTGGAAGAAGCATATTTCCTGCCATTTATATCGATTTTAGTAATTTTTTTATTAGAATCTAAAGTTACTGTTGCAAGAATGAGAGGCTTTTTCGGATCATTAGCTTGCAGAACTTCGACAAAGGTAATCACCGGCTCCTCTTTTACCCGCGAATTCTCAAGTTTTCCTGGATTGTCCTCCCTCGGGTCAGTCGGTTCTTCATGGTAATATATTATTAGATAAAATGTTGCCTGTATGCTACCAGCAGGAATAATTGTGGAAGCAGTGATCCGTTTATCTTCTGTTAATACTATCTGTCTTCCTGAATCATCGATGGCCGTACCCCGTTTAATTAACAGGTCTGTCCCGCCAATTACAGCAGTTCCATCTTCAAAGGTTTCCGGTACTTCAAGTCCTGCCGCAATGCCCCCTTTATGCAGGTTCTCATTGTGTTTTCTGAGCATGTCCACATGATAATTCTGCTCTTCTTCGAAGTCGTCTTTATTTAAAAACTCACCTTTAAAATAATTCAATCTTTTCATTGCCATATTTTCCTCCTAAATTCCTGATTATCACCACAATAGCGAGTCCAGTTCCACTCTTGAATAGCCGACCCTAAACGTTGTTATGTTAATATTTATCCGGTAAAACGTATGTGCAGGCTTCTCTATATCTATTATTTCCTTGATAGCCTTTTTTTTCTCGCCAATTAGCCTGGGGTTCGGTGAAGGGAATGTTACTTCCACGATGAAGAAATATGGAGGTAGTCCCCCGATCACCGTATCTACACCCACCCTGGAACTGACACCCACCCTTAAAGGACCAAGGTCGTCAAAAACGCTCACACCCTCGCCCACATATATTTTCAGATATTCCTCCAGACCTTCCCGGGTGCCTCGCCTCTGGTACAGCGGAACTATCCTGGAAATAAGTTCCCGTTTTTTTTCCTCACTCCATGTTTCACCCTCTTTAAGGATGAGTGCCACCCAGCCTGCGAGCCAGTTCAAGAAATCCGCCGGGGTTTCATGCGGATCAAAGTAATTATGGATATTGTCCAGGATCTCTTCGATCCCTTTAACCGGTTTGCCATCTATGCTTACCCCATCTTCAATACCTGAAAGTACTTTTTCAAACGCTTTCAGGAAATTCCCCAGGAAAGCCGAAGACGGATCGTTCTTATCCCTCTGGTAAATAGAGGGAAGGTATTTGATGTATTTACTTTCTTTTTCCCCGCTATTCATAATGCACCTTTATCTTAATTGCATTTTGATCCAGCCATATCAATTGATATTCTTCCAACTCAACAGATTCTACATTAGAACTGGTTATCTCGATTTTTTCCACATGATCAACGCCCTGTATGCTTTCAATAAGCTGGTATATCTCAGAACGATAAAGATCCCTTCCAAGAGGCCATCCTTTACCCTCTCTTCCACCTGCAAGAGGGTCATAATACTCCCTTATGCTCTTTTCCAGATCATCAATAACGGTCTTTTCCAGAGTGTTATCTTTTAATGAAATGTACACATCCAGAGTCACCTTGTAATAATCCGGGCCCACAATGTGCAATCTGGTCGTGACGAGTTTTCTTTTAGCCAGATATTTCTTGACCTGGTCTTTTAGCAGTTCAGATGGCTTACCGTCTACTGTATAACAATATACGTTTAATTTTCCCTTCTCCTTTTTCAATGAAAATTCGTAAGAAATGTAGAATGGTGATTCCAGAATTACCTTATCCTGTGTCGCGTTTAATTTGAGCGAAATAGACCTGGCACTTTCGGGAGCAGGTGCAATGCCGGTGACCTCAAAAATTTTTATAATATTGCCACCTGATTTTTCGATCCTGGCTGTTTTTATCCACTCCCCTCCACAGGTCTGCGCAAGGAATTCAATAAGCCGGATGTTATCATTTCCCGGGATGTCATCCCAGCTGAATACAGGTTTTTCAATACCTGGAATGATGATAACTGAAACATGCCCGGGTTGAGTCTCCTCACTTGTGACCTTACCATATTCAAGGTCTCTGTTATTAACATAAATTGCTCTTCCAGAAAGTCCTTTCTGTAATGTCTCGATACATTGATTAGCCAGAAACTCAAAATCATCAGACGTTATCGCTCTGTAGCGCTGTGATATGGATTCCAGACCTCTGCGGATATCAAACTCGATGGTTTCATATATTTTCAAGTCCTTTATCACATCAAATTCATACTTTTTCTCACGGATCCCAGAAGTTGTCCCCATATATAGTAGGACCTTATTATCTTCAACAATGAGCTGCAGAAGAATAAATTGCGTTTCATTAAAGAATTTTATAGTTCTACCATCATCGGTTTTTTCGAGGTTTGCATTTTTTATCCATAGAGATTCATTATCTCTTTGAGTTAAAAAAGTTATAAGTCTGTCTTTGTCGCTCCCGGGGACGTTATCCCATCTAAATAAATAATCTGATTTCTGGTTCTCGTAAATCCATAGTTCTTTTTTAACATTTAAGTCGTGGGTGCCTCCATTATCTAATATGATCGTTACTTTATCATCTTTATCATTAAGTTTGAGAAGAATAGATTTATTTTCAAATTCATTTTCAATATAGATCCTGGCAGTCCTGCCCCCATCGATTTTTTCAATTTGTGCGATCTTTATCCAGTTGAAGCCATATGTCTCTATAAAAAAATCAATTAGATCATTCATATCCTCCCCAGGGATCTCATTCCACCTGAACAGATATTCAATATCGAGAAGTTTCAGGAACTTTCGATAGTTCTCTTCCTGAACCTTATTGATACGGTAGATTGACATTTCACTTAACCATGAAAAAAGCTCAAGCATGGTTATTCCTGGATCTGATGGATTATAGTTTGTCCACTCCTTATTATATACAGGTATGAGGGAGCGTGCTTCCTTCATCAGGTCATCAAAGTTCCTATCATCCAGGTTTGGCAATGGTAATGACATCTTTACACCTTAACGTTTTGACATTTCTTGTCCAAAGCACCATCGACAGTAATCGTATTTATCGATATTATCGAGAGTTCTGATAAAAATCATATTGTCTTTCTTTATGTCATCCAGTTTGCAGTTTGGTTGTTCATTGTTCAGATCGTGTATTTCCTTTGTTTTGTTATTCATTAGATACGGATATACGGATCCTCTAGTTACTGTTGTGTTCACTGAATGCTCACCTGAATAAACAAGGTAGTTCATCTCAACGAATATTTTTTCAACCCGGTCACTCACTGCTTTTATTTTTCCGGTCAATTGTTTAGAAGGATCATCTTTAAGGGTCAGTCCAAAACTTTCGCCCTGTTTAAGGATCGATATCTTAAGAGGATTAAGACTTATATCGCCTGCAGGAACTTCATTGAGACTGAAAGATCTTATCCTCCCATCAGATGTTTTAACTATACTGCGCACAGGATATGCATTATCGATCTGGGATGGCTCACATTCAAGGATATCACCAAGCCTCTCATGGGATACTGACCTTATTACAAGGGTTGTGCTCCTGTCCTTATTGCTCAATATGATATTATCTCCCTCCTTAAAACCCACAACATTCAGCGTATCTATCGTTCCTTCCTGAAGTTTTTCAGCGAGGGAAAATGAGATTTTTCCATCGCTTGTTTCTATCCTGCTGTTTTCAGGGTAGGTTCCAGTAATATTTATTTTCTCCTCTAAGATCAATTCATATACCTGGATCGAAGCATTAAGAAATAGCTCTCCTACATAGTCCACACCTTCTGTATTTTCGATGACTTCATAAATTTCTGATATGTATACTTTTCTTCCAAAGTTCCATCCCTTTTTTTCCGGGCCGCCAATGAGCGGGTGAAAGAACCGCTTAAGATTATCGATGATCCTTCCTTCGATGATTTTTGCATCCGCCATCGATATGAAATGCGCCTTCACCTCTACTCCCACCTGAATATAGCCCGGGCCAATAAGAGTGATCTGTGAAGGGTAAGTTGTGAGGTATGTGGACGTCCTGGAAAATATATAGTCCTGGATTTCGTTGATCAATCCCTGGGTTGGGATAGGTTTTGGTTTTTCACGTTCATCCGGGACAATGATCATAGTTATCCAGCCTGGTCTGAAATTTTTGCCCGGATCCGTGGTAGCCATACATTTGACCTTGGCGACCTTGGGGGAAGCCTCCCTTACCAGCCATTCAAAGTCCTCGTACGTAACTGCCCGATCTCGATGCTTGATGGTCTGCGGACCTCGTTCCCTGAGCCGGTCAAAATTCTCCTGGTCCCCACCGCCATCGGAATCTTCATGATTGGTGACTGATTCAACAAAAGGAAAAGCCGTCCTGAGCTTTGCTATGGATCGCGCACCCACAAAATTCCCTTTCACTCCTCCCCCATACTGGTAACTTGACCTGATATTATCCTTTTCTGCAGGAGGGATCATGCCCCTTTCGCCATCACCAAAGGTTATCGTCCCTTTGTTGCGGTCAATAATATAGTGCCGGCTGTGAGGACCTGAAGAGTAAAAATGGTTCTTTTCATGCCATCGCACCCAGTACCCAACAACATTATCGTCATCATCCTTTATCTCTTCTATCGCATCCTTTCTTTCCTCAAAGCGGATAGTCGATTTCTCTTTTTCTGTAAGTGAGATCTCACGCACCATGACTTTTTGTCCTGGCAAAACAGGGAAACGGGAAAAATTAAAAACCTGACTGGTTTTCCCGTTGCTTGAACCCAGGATCTCACTGTCAACCGTGATGTGATTATATGCCCAGACAGTATTGGTGTAGACGCCTCTCAACCGGGGGAAGTTCTCATAATTGCCTTTATCCAGCCTCGCCCGCATCCAGTAATATTCCGTTTCGACATCAAAGCAGTATCTCTTTTTCACATCATTTGGTGCGAGGAATTGTATCATCTCCATTTTAGTCAGATTCCTGGTTCCATCTTCAGCGCTCAGAAGGGACCAGGTCTTCCCGTTCCAGTATTCCCATGCAAGGACCGGAGGGCTGTAAGAAGCAGGATCCATGACAGCAGTGAACATATTTTCAAGGAGCGGGAAGAATATGGTCACCGGCAGTGTTGAAATATCCTGGTCAAATGCCAGATAGACTGCCTTCTGGGTATCAGCCACAGTTTGGAATGGGGTGAATGTACTATTGTCATCCATGCACGCTACAGTTTCATCGCGATAGGTGAAATCATTGTATTTAAGAACGACCTGCGGTTCTTTATTTTTTACATCAAAAGAATAGTTCAGGGTAAAATTCTTTATGGATGGTGGCTTGAAGGTGGGTGGGCTGACTATCCACTCGGTCTTTTCATCGCTCAGGGGTGTATAGGTTATTTCTCCATCACTTCCCACAACCTTTTTTTGTTTGATCCCATTGATGATCTCAACCAGATTGTGAGTGCCTGCGGTCTGTTCATAATATTTTGCCTCCCTGCCGTAATCGCCTTCGATGATGCGCACCCGGATCCAGTGGCTCTCTTGCGCATTGATTTCAAGCTGTTCGATCTTTTTACAAATGAAACTGACTTCATGCTGCCCTGCAATATTGTTTGTGAAAGCCTTTGTCCCGTCTGTGAAACCTTCTGTTTTTGAGCCTTCCTTTGTAGTTTCTCCTATCAGCTCCCAGCGATCTTCGTTCCAGAATTCCCATCGAAGTTTTATTTTTTCAGGTTCAGGTTTATCCACTCCTTCTGAAAGTGTGAATGCCAATGTTATCGTTGCGTCTTTTTTAGAAAAGACCTCCTTTGAGCCAATATAAAAAGTATCATTGAATTTTGGTCTTTCTCCGAAAGGATAAAAATCCTTCGTCAGATCAATCGGGAAATTATTGAAAAAAGCCACATCCGGAGGGACAGGAGAACCAGGGGCTATCGAAACACTCCCTCTTATCGTATTGATCAAAGGCAGGTTATCTTTTTGAATTGGAGCGTTCAATTCTGCATATAACCAGTGCTTTGTCCAGCTTTTCTTTTGAGCCTTTTCCATCAGGGTATTTTCCGAAATTCCCCCAACTGGTGTAAAAGTAATACTTGCTATCTGCAAACGGCTGGTAACTTTTTTGTCATTCTTAGCTGAAACATCCTGAAAAGTAATGTCTGCAACATCCAGGGATTTTGGAACTGAATTTACATCATAGTAGTACCACTTCACGTTCCAGGGAACATTACCCTTTATACTTGTATTGAAAGTAATATCAAGTTTAATGACAGCTTTTTCCTTAAAACTGAAAAGATCACTGTCACCTATGTAAAGACGGTGAGGAACAAGCTCTTTCCCTTTGAAAAGGACAACAGCCTCTTTTGTATTACCAGATAGAATAGTGGATTGATCCATCCATTTATCTTCATCCGGTGAAAGACTTACAACCCCGACCAGTTTTGGAGAGATAATAGTGAGGTCTTTTGCGGTTTCAAAAACGATGGCTTCTTTTTCCTTTGTCTGGGCAGTAGCTACCTGGGTCCTGCCTGATATTTTCCTGTATTTAGTTTCCCCTTTTGCCATGGTAAAGGTCAGAGGTGCTCTGGCCACTCTGGGAGGAAATAAGCTTGTTCCCACCATATCCAGAAAAGCCAGAAAATTCTTATCAGGGACTTTGTTCAACCGCTGGATAATTATCTCCATCATCCTGGCGAATATACGCATAAGGGCATCGGCATTTTTATCCGACCCGATCACATCCTCCTCTATCCATTCGGGACAATAGTAAAGAGCCAGATCTCTTACCTGTTCATACAGCATCTGCTGGTCCCTTGAGTCGATCTTAGGTGGGGCTGTTGTCATGAAATCCCCCCTCTCTCAAGATAAAATGGATATACCAGGTTATCCCTTGTATTTGTTGTCTTTACCATGTAATCTATAGTTATGATAAGTTTGTTCTGTTCTGTTTCATCAGGCTGTGCGTTCACTTTCAGCAATTCAATTCGTGGCTCCCATTTCAGCAAAGCTTCTTTTATATAAAATGTTATAAGGGTAGCAGTTGAGGTATTGTTCGGTGCAAAAACAAGCTCATTGATCCCACATCCAAAATCCGGTCTCATGACCCGTTCCCCTTTGGAAGTGCCCAGTATGATCATTATGGATTCCCGTATAGAATCGTAACCTTCAGAGGAAATTATCTTTCCGTTTTCTATAGATACCGGATACTTCCAGCCCCTACCTAAGAAATCCGCTTCTGTCATTTATCCTCCAATGAGAACAGTACCAACGGCCATTACTGTTCCAGACGGAAGATCTGCAGGGTCATTACATGTCATTGCCATATCTCCATTTCTTGCTGCCATTTTCCCGTTTATTTTCACCGTAGTACTCCCTAACTTAATAGTAGCCTTGTTCGATGGAGGGCTCTGAAAAGGCCCACCCTGAGGAATGTGGGGCGGGGTATTGGAAGCGGTGGAATCGACAGTAGCTGCAGGCATTCCCATTATATTGACATCAGAACTGAGGTTCCCGTCTATGATACCTGTGAACGGATGTGGTAATGGTGTCGGAATTGGCGACGGTACCGCTGGTATCATAATTATATGGATATCCGTTGCCATGATCTGGTCTCCCTGTTTCGCTGCTGGTTGTCCCATAATTAATTAATATTCACCGTAGCCCCTTTTACAGTCAATGTTCCTGAAGCTTTGAGATCCATACTCGATGATGCTTCGATCTTTGCTGATGCAGACGATTTTGCTTCAATGTCTTTTGCATCTATTGTTACTTTCCCGTTTGGCGCTGATATTTCAATATCCTTTTCGGATTTTATAGAGATCTTGTTCTCCTTTGAATCAATGATAATCGAATTTTTTTCGGTTTTATCCACTATCTCGATCTTTTCTTTCCCATCTGTATCGTCAAGCCGTATGATATGGCCGCTTCGCGATTTAATGATCCTGATATTATTTTCACCATCATCGTTCGTAATAGGCGGCTTATCTTTGCCGTTCCATAATGAACCAATTACATACGGGATATTTATATCGCCATATTCGAACGCCAAGAGAACTTCATCGTCAACTTCAGGTAAGTAAAATGCGCCTCGCTCTTTTCCTGCCATGAATGAAATAACCCTTGCCCAGTTAGATTCATCTTCACCACTTATGCGGGGTATTATCACTTTGATGCGGCCAAGTCCATCAGGATCTTTATTATCAGTGACGATACCAGCCACAACCCCATAAATTTTAGAGTCGTGTTTCTTTCCCTGTTCAAGAATTCCAGTAATGCTCATATTCCTGTTCTCCTCACCTTGAATGTGGTCTTATATGCCCCCTGGTCGATAGAATGAATAGTAGAGGCAATGTAATATGCGCCGCTGAGCCTTTCTCCCAGACCTTTGATCTCTATGGTTTTACCTGCCCGTATTTTTGGATTCCCTCCGCAGACTCCCTCGCCTGTTAAAAATTCTTTAAGAAACATATTATACTTCGCCTTTGCAATATTTTCAGCGTCTTTTGAATCTATAATTGAATAGTCCACCAGAGCAATACCAGATGCGTTGAAGGCTTTTTCAGACATTTCATATCCTGATTCTTTCCCTGTCATTTTTGATATCTCACTTCCTTTTGAAGCTGTGGAAGTTATCTCTTCCTTGTCTTTAACGTTCCAGCCCCTGACCTCGATTTCGCTCCCTTCGGTTAGAGTTCTTATCTGAGCTGAAAAACTCTGCAGGTCTATCCTGTATTGGAGTGTTATCTCTGGAGTTTTATCCTCTTGCGATTTTCGAAAAATAAAAGTCTTATCATCAACGAACATTTCATAACCGATCCGGTTTGCGCGTTCGAGTAGGAATTCATAGTTTGTCTGGTTATTCTGGAATATGTACGGTTGGATAGTTCCAGTATCTTCGACATCGGGTGAAAGACTGACATCAGACGCGACCGTTGATGCGATATCACTATCTTTCATATCCTTGAACGATCGCCTCATTGTTCCAAACCTGAACCTGTGAAGCCTGTCATAACCCCTTATCTCAACATAGGAAGAATCACCGAATGTATAATCAAGGGAAGTGATCTCACCTATCATCATTTCAACCGTGCTGTCTATTCCCATGAAGACTTTCACAATGTCTCCGACCTTGAAGGCCTTAAGATCAACACCTCTCCAATCGCCTTTAAAAAAATCAACCGTGTTTAGTTTGATAGTAAACATTGTTGGTAGATTGATCTCATCTTCAACGGTTACCCCATCCACGGCAGACAATAACTCATTTGATAACTCACTTCCATTCAGGAGCAGCTTGAATTTGGCGACATTTATTATATTGGCGTCCATCAGGCAAGACCCCCTAATCAGGAATTATTAAGATCCTTCCAATGTCATCATCGTTTGGGAAATCGAGCGGATTAACAATATGATTTTCGTCAGCGATCTTCCTCCATAAAGATACATCCTTTAGCGCCTTGTCGGCGATAAGGTCAAGTCTGTCCCCGCTTTTTACAGTCCACAATTTCCTGCAGGCATCTTTTCCTTTGAACTTCGCGTCTTCTTCGGTTGTTACAACAGACTTGAAAGTTATTGTAAGTTCCGCTCTCACAGGTATCCCGTTCGGGAGAAACAGTGTGAACTTCTGGTCATGTTTATATATGATCCCTTTGTAAATGAATTTCCCCCAGCTAAATAAGCAAATATGAGGTTGTTTTGTTTCTTTTCCCTCAACCGAAGGCATAACCAGTGAGGTTATTTTTTCTATTTTTTCTCTGACATCGGATTGTTTTTCATAGGTATCAAAAAGCAATGTAACTGGGAAATCCGAAATATTTACTTTATTGAAACTCAGCGATGAGCCTTCACCTTCTGTTTCTGCAATGGTGGAGACGGAATATTCCTTTGGATTGAACATTACATCGATAGTTTCTTTCGTGTCAAGAACAATTATCTGAGCCTTTGAAACCATCAGAATAACCCCCGTCGATCTTTCTCTATCATAATCCTTTTTTCAATGATCTTGTACACGGTATCTGCGATCCTGTTGATCTCATGGGATGGTTTTTCTTTAAAGGATCCCCTAATAAAAGTTTCATTTATATTTTGTGAAGCTGTTTTTTCTACCGTTGCCTTATTTTCTGAATTGATCTGCGTATTTTGTACTGCAGGTTTTTTAAGGATCAGGTCAGAAGAGAAGTTATGGGGAATATCGCCAGTTGAAGCTCCAATCAGTGTTTTCATTCCCTGATTAAGAGTTCCATATTTCTGATCGTTATCCTCCAGAGCAAAAACCATTTCGGAAAAATGATCATCAGTCGATTTCAATATATTTCCTCCCCGATATGATATGATCATATTTTTTCTTCCTGCGATTCCATATTCAGTGATACCATTTTCATAATATGTATTTGTGATAGTCCCGTTTTGTCGGAATGATTCTGTGCCTTTTTCTTTCATGTCCTGGATGCTGCGATCACTTTTTGATACCATGTTCATGGAATTGAAAAATCTTTGAAAATATCCCAAATTTACAGTATTCCCGAGATTTGAGATCATTTTGAAAGGCATACTTATCAGACGTGGACCGACGAGATTTTTTCCAGTTCTCCCGTCTTCCTCGGGGATATTCCTGTAGCTTATTTCAGGTTCATTCATCCTTTGGGGTAACACACTTTTGTCATCTGGATGACCGCTCACTCCTGTGAGTGCCGGTTCTGAAGTTTCTCTGATTTTGTTTAGATAACTATTGATCTCAGGGTTTGAGTATATCAGAGCAATATTGGCTGATCTTGCTATCAGATGCCGGCGGGTGAAAATAAAGTTATTTCCAGCCCCTTTTTCCGGAGATATATTTTCATAGCTTATGTCCGTTACCACTCCATTTTGAACGTGTAATGGATAATTGGGCTTTGCAGGTAGTGCATCTTTACCAACCGAAAGTGAGTTCATTATTCCTGCAGGAAAAGACCTTCTTTCATAAGGTTGTTTACCGGATACAAGAGGATAACCGATTTGAGAGCTTCCAGAACCAAAATTCCAGGTATCTGGTATTCTTTGCGAATGGCTCATAGTCACATTCACAGTATACGTGACCATTCTAATTGGCTGGATTATCGAATATGAACGAGTGGTTAAGAAATTCCTGCCTGAAATGACAGACTCTCCCGGAATATGTTCATGATCTTCATTCGATGCTGTTATATGTTTATAATCTTCATTCGATGCTGTTATTTCTTTTTGGAAAGTATTAGTGCCTTTTGGAGGTTTCACATTTATTATTGCGCTTGAATACCCCGAAGGAATTTCTTCTTGTGGAGATGTCCGGTCTCTCTGGTGAGTTGCTGATTTATTAAGGAATTGTAAGCCACTTCGTTGCTGACCCTCATTGATCAGGTCTGTGGATCGTCCAACATGTGATCGATATTCGATGTCCCCCTTGAATTCAGCGCCTCGCAAGGACCGTCTAAAAAAACCAGGGACATTCAGGTATGAGACTGATTTATATGGAACCCCGATCCTGAATTTTTCACCATATATTTTCATAATCTCGATGGATCGTTTATTCGTATTCGGTAAAAACCTCTGATTCGTATGCTGTAAAATCCTCTCATTCGTATGTGGTAAAACCCTCTCCTTCCTGGTATTTATGAAGTTATGGAGTTTCTGAAGATGGTAATTATCCGGTTTTTTTATCAACTGCCTGATGAATTCAAAATAGAAGCTGAACTGGAATTTCAGGAAATTGCTGATCGATATTCTATGAACTGTGCCTGATTCTTTGTTCATCGATCTTACACCTGATAATCTCAGGAATATCAGTGAAGGAAGCCTGCCTTTTTTTCTAAAGATGCCATATTTGCCTGCTATCCGCTTAGAAAAATTGAAACCTCCAAGTCCTAGAGCCTTAGCTGATAGTTCTTTCTGAAAAAGATGAGAATTTAAGTCGAATTTCATGTTTTTTAAATTGATCCTTGCTGCAAATTCTGCTTCCTCTAATTACACCAGACCATGATGGGTCAATATCAGGGTTTCACTTACAACCGTATTGCTTGCTGCATTCAATGCCGAACCCTCCCATTTTACGGGAAAAGCTTCAAAGAAATACCAGTCCATCACCTGTTTTCCTTCCTGGTCAAGAAGGTAGATCGCACCACTTTTCCTTTCGATCTTCCCGTTTATCACGTCCATGTACCAGTTGTACAGTTCCCAGTCAGTAAGCCCACGCTTTAATGTTATGTCCGAGTATTTTGTTCCCTTGGGAAGCTTATACTCAAAATCATTGACTCCACCTTCTCTTATTGATTCGACTTCGGTCTGAATGCTCAATCCCGAAACTTCACTAAATCCACCTGCGATGATGCCTTCTATTTCCACGCGAAATCTAAAGACGCCATAAGGGTCTTTCCTATTCCCGACTGCCATTATTGCTCCTATACTTCAAAAAGGTTTTTCGATCCTTCCGAATTGAGTTTTGTATTTATTTTACTTACCTCATTGCACCATTGCTGCCGCTCCCTATGCTCCAGGTTCATTACTGTATCATAGTCCCAATGAAAGTGGTAAGCCAGAAAGGCTACCTCCTCGTAGAGGCGCTCGTGGGGGTAGCCTATTATTCCCCCAGAGATTGTACCTCGACGTCGAATTTATGCTCACACTTCGGACAGATCGCTTTGATCACATTCGAACCGTTCTGGTTGATCCTCGTATACATTTCCTGAAGATACGCGAAGTCCCCGGCAAAAAGCCCTTCAATGACCTTAGGGTTTACCATCTTCAAACTGCCCAGGCCTGTAACTACCCTGGAGAGAAGGATGACGGTCAAATATGCCGGGTTATTCTGGACCCTCGGGTCTTTCATGGGTAGTATCTCATCAGCAGCAGTGGCCAGCCTCATCTTGCCGTCCCTGTGAAGAGTTCCTGTTTCATCCACATATCCCATGGGCAAAGTAAAGTCATGCTCTGTCTGTAAAATTCCCATTTCGTCTCCTTTTGTCTAATCCATATTACTTCGTCCTCTTTACACCTTCATGCACTAGCTCGAGTGTCTCTATAACCACGTCGTTCGCCTTTGCACTGAAATCCGACGGGTCGTATTTTGTGGGCCAGGCTTCCATAATATCCCATCTGGCCTTATCATTTCCTTCCTCGTCTATCAATACCAGGGAAATATTCTTTCTTGCTTTGATCGCCCCGGTCTCCTCAACCGACTTTCTCCACTCATAAAGCTCCATTGAGTCTGTGAGTCCTTTCTTCAGAGTTATGTTCCCGTACTTGGTCAGACCAGAAAGCTTTCTCTGGAAGGGTAAATCTGTCCCTTCCCTGTAATCAACCGAGTCTGTGGTAGAATCCGGGATCGTTGCTTCTGCAAAACTTGCCGTCTGAATTCCGCCTATCTCAACTCTGAACCTGAAATTCCTGTACGGATCGCTCCTTGCTCCTGTTGCCATGTTATTTATCTCCTATAATTTCTTATTTATTTTGACAATGTCTTCTGCTGTATTCTTATTATTACGAACTCCGCTGGTTTCACGGGCGCCACCCCGACCTCGATGATCAATTGCCCGGCATCTCTTACTTCCGGCGGGTTGTTCTCAGCATCGACCTTGACATAGAATGCTTCTTCAGGCGTGCTTCCGAACAATGCACCATCTCTCCAGACCCTCAGCAGAAACGCTGTAATGTTCCTGATCACTGAGCCCCACAGAGCCGGGGAGTTCGGCTCAAATACGAGCCATTGAGTACCTTTGTCAATGGACTCCTCAAGGAATAGGAAGAGCCGTCTGATATTGATGTATTTCCATTCCGGGTCGGCAGAGAGAGTTCTTGCTCCCCAGATCACGATGCCAGAGGTTGGGAAAGAACGGATGACATTGATCCCCACGGGATTTAATCCATCATGTTCGCTTTTTGTTATGATCCTTTCAATATCGCTTACCGAATCGAGATAACCATCTGATATGCCCGCAGGCGCCTTATGTACACCCCTCACCGAATCGGTATGTGCATACGATCCTGCGATCGCACCTGATGGAGGAACATATTTTTTCTTTTTCGGATTCAGAGGATCACTTACAATTACCCATGGATAGTAAAGCGCACCATACGAGGAGTTAAAGGCGTTTCCTTTATAAGTACCGGTTCCCTCTTTAAAGGATTTAATTGCAGTCGGATCCAGACTTTTGGGCGGGTCTGCAATAAAGAAGCAGTCTTTTCTATTCTGGCAGTAAGTCATTCCTTTTATAATAGCATCTCTGTTTCCTGACATATCGGGCATAAGAACGATGTTTATATCATCGACGACATCGAATGCATGAAGACCGTTCAGCGCTTTTCCATCACCTTCGAAATCTGTTTCCGAGATATCCGAAAGTCCATCATTGCCGGAAGCAAGGGTTAATGGCGTAGCTTTCTTGGGAGGATTTGGATTTAGTCCCTGTTTATCCACTTTGATATACGCTGATATGTTATCTATTGCATCTTCAATAGTATCCATCGTAAGATTATCGAAGGACTCTTTTTCAACACCGCCATATTTTACGACCAGCTTGAAACCATTCGTCAGAGTTGTATCAGTAGCGTCTTTTGCTTCGACGGATATTTTATCCCCCCAGGTCCCTTCCCAAACTGCCATGGCTTTTATCGAGGCGGCGTCAGCGTCATCATTCATTGTTCCTGATGAAGCCAAAGCTGTCTTTTTCACAGGGTCTGTTATATCTGTGTAATGGCAGGTCCTGACCACGAAACACCGCGTACCTCCTTCCGAAAAGAATTGATATACGGCGTATGCAAGATACCCATTGGCGATATAGGCACCGAATGTATTTACGAACTGTGTCCAGTTCGCTATCTGCTTTGCCTCTCCGATTGGTCCTTTCTCAGCGATCCCGACAAATGCCCCTGTCGAAGTGCCTACGCCTTCAATGGGTTTTGCCCCAGAGGATTTCTCCTCAACATATACTCCTGGTGATAGATATTCAGTCATACTATACCTCCTTTATAAAATTTTGATCGTTCGATTACTTTTATCTTCCTTTTCTTATGATTTTCCTGGATTCTGTCTTTTCAGCTACCCCTTCCATGACAACAATTTCACCTTTTGCAATTTGGGTCTGCAGATGTGATGATGATAAGTCCTGATCTGAAACATCTGCTGTGCTTTTAGCAAAAAGGTCAATATTCTTCCCGCTTTTCAAATTGATTATAATTCTCTGGTTCAATTTATTTCGTATTACAGGCATAAAACCTCAAATCTAAAATATTCCATTTTTATTACGTCTTATCTAAATTTTCATTAACTTTTCATTATTATAATCTTGAAATACCATATTCTGCATCAGGTTTAACTAATTTCACGTGAATTTTGTGCTGCCTTCTGCGAAAATTCAATATTTCACCAGCTTTAAATCCAATTTATCTGATTTGAAATTTAGTTGTCACACCTCCATTCATAGTTTAGCAAGTATGATCGGCTCAATGCGGGTAGTGATATCCTTCTTCAAAAGAGCCGGAACATCTCTTGATATATATCCATTTTTATTAATTGTGAGTGTTATATTTTCATCATCATCTCTGCTGGTGAAATGGATGAAAAAACCTCCATCCTCTTCTGAAGTTGTGCTCTGGGGCATGAGCTTAATATTTATTGATACATCAGAAAGTGGCCTGTAGTCCATATCAATGATCTTTCCTTTAAGGACTGTAAACCCGTCGGGAAAGGGATAATTTGATTTTGGAGTAAGAGTCAGCTCTGCAAAGGGCTGTTTGGGGTCGATAGATTTTGTGTCTATTGTCAAATTCACAGGTTTGTAGTACCTGCCACTGCCAGTGAGGACATGTTCTCCATCAGGAAGGTTCACCAGGAGGAAATATCCTGTGCTGTGTTTGATAATTTCTCTCCTCACTCCTGTGGCTTTCAGGAACACATCCCCGATGGTTTTCTTGTCGGGCAAAAAATCATCCTTCAGCATTACGGCAAGGGTCAGAACGGTTCTTTTCCTTTCAAGAAATATCATGACTGTAGTTCCTTCCTGTATACGTCAATATTCTTTTCCCTAACTCTCTTGATCATCTCGATCGGCTTTCCGGATGGGATCCTGACAGGGCTCAGAATGTAAGAAGCGCTAAGCTTGAAAGGCTTGTTGGGAAATCTCTCCCATAGCTTGTTTATTTCCTCAAATGAAAGATTATTGGGAATGACTCGTATTTCATCATTTCCGGATGCCTTAAGACCCCCTATAAGCATGTCTTTCCTGAGAACTGAATTATCATAAAATAACTGCATGAGCTTTTCTATGATTATGAGTTCGGTTTCTTTGTTTTTAGAGTAAGGGGTGAAAATAAAGTATAGATCAAGAATAAGTGGAGGATATTTCATCTTATCTGTATCTATTGGTTCTGGGGGGACATTCCTTAAATTACCATTCTCAATTATCTGATATAAGAATACAGAAAGTATTGGATTTCCAGTTGGTTCAATATCTGCCGGTGAATCAAAGACGATCGAATTGACAGGCTTGAGTTCAGAGATGTTGCTTCGAAGGAACTCTTTCAAGGATTCTCCAATGTCTTTTAAAACTGCCATTTATTTCTCATCTCCCTCTATCATTTTGTAATAAGGCTCAAGTTCTTCTTTCAAAAAAGGTTTCCCCATCTTCATGTGTTCCCTCATGGCTGCACGCATGATATGGTGCATTCCTATATCACAGGATTCCTCTGCTGCATAAAATGCCGAAGATAATGCAATGTTCTTGATATTTCCACCGGCAAGTTTCAATCTCTCAGCGAAAAATTCATAATCTATGTCTCCTGCCTGTGGGGCACTTTTTGGGAATATTCGGGTCCATATGATCTTTCTCTGATCTTCATCTGGGAAAGGAAACTCGATCACGAATTGCATCCTTCTTAAAAAAGCATCATCGATGTTTTTACTAAGATTAGTGGCAAGTATAACGACCCCCTCATACTCTTCCATTTTCTGAAGCAAATATCCTATCTCTATATTGGCATACCTGTCATGAGCGTCTTTAACTTCAGAGCGTTTTCCGAACAGCGCATCTGCCTCGTCAAAAAACAGGATGGCATTACTTGTCTCTGCCTCCTTGAAGATATTGCTCAGGTTTTTTTCAGTTTCGCCAATATATTTACTGACCACATTAGATAAGTCAATTTTATAAAGGTCAAGTCCCGAATCTCTGGCGATAATCTCAGCAGACATTGTTTTTCCTGTGCCTGAAGGTCCGGAGAAAAGAGCAGTAAGTCCCTTGCCAATTGAGAATTTCTTATCAAAACCCCAATCTGTAAATACAACACCCCTGTATTTGATATAACTTGATATTTCTTTTAACTGTTTTTCTATATCCTCCGGGAGAACTATATCGTCCCAGGTATAGTGAGGTTCGATCTTTCTGGCAAAGACAGAAAGATTCCTGTTTGACTGAGCCTTACAACCATGATAGAGTTCATCCATTGATAAGTTGGAAACGCTTTTCGCTGAAGCGACATTATGTGCTGTGAATATGGCATCTTTTATCTGACCCCCGCTGAACTTGAATTTATTTGCAAGGGCATCGATATCCGCATCTTCGCCATTCAGGTAAGATTTCCACAACTTTTTGCGAAGCGAAAAAGCGGGTATTGGAAAGGCGATGTTTATAAAACCGTGTGTTTTCAATACCCCTGCGGGCTCCCACGACAGTTCGCCTGACAGAAAAACCCAATCTGGAAAGCTGTCCAGCTCCCTGATCATATTTGCAGGGGTAATTCCTGTACCTTTCTCTTTCCACAGGGCATCGATCCCTTCAATATACACACAGGAATTTTGTAACAGGGCTTCACGTATAATGAGTTTTAGGGTTTCAATGGAGTCGTCTTTCAGCAATACCTTTGAATCCACAATGAGCAGTGGTTTTTTCAGTTCCATGCAAACAGCTTCTGCAGTCATCTTTTTTCCAGTGCCGTATGGCCCATGGAAAAAGAATATTAGAGGCTTGTTCAAACCCGAATGTCTTCTCACCACCTCCTTTAACGATGTTATTTGATTTTCACCTAAGATCAGGTCGTTAAAAGACCTTTTCGGCTCTAATATTGAGGAGAAATTCTGTATTCTCGGGTCAATTCTATTGATACCCAGGAGGAAATCTATTATTCTCTCATCAACCTTGATCGACTTAGACAAAAGCGGAATCTGTTCTTCTGCTCCAACGCCCATAAGATAGACAAGGCGGTCCTTTATCAGTGATTCAATAGATGAAAAGTACTCCCTTGCCATGAACCTTTCCTCGATTGATGAACTGAGCAGTTTAATCACCAGGTCAACAGTGGGGCGCTTTTTTGTCACGTCGTTCTGAAGGTAGGAGTAGATTTTTTCGTATCGAATATCCAGTTCTGGTGCCAGACTTATTAAGAGGGCATCCCTTTCAAAGGGCGAAAGATGGAAGAGTTCAGACAGGACGCAAAGGCGCAACTTTTTTCCATTGTTTAAACTTTCAATTTCTCTTCCATGAATTTCCCCGGCAAGATTTTCGATTGTTTCAAGTTCAGAATTTGAGAGAATATCCGTCTTGATTTCATAAAGAGGTGTTTGCAAAATTGTATTAACTTCATTTTCTGAGATGCATAAGCCCTGAAAATCATTATTACATTCGCCCTGTTCTGCCATCCTTTTTTTAAAGTTGAGGCTGAGCATCAAGTGAATTCGCTGCAATTCATCTAGCAGATGTTCAAGGTTGTTTTCATATATTGCCATATTACCTTCAAGCAAATTCAATATTGAGCCCCGGAAATAATCTTATGTTAAATAGTATGTCCTTTATTTTACAGCCTTTTTAATGCCGCAACCAGTATGTCATAATCACTCAGATTCCCGCTCGACTTCAGCCGATCCACTTCAACAAGGAACTTTTCGACATCTGCGCTCTCCAGTTTATTTTTCTCTGCAAACCTCATAGCCAGGCTCTTGAGTTCCGTCCTGGAAGAATACTTTTTGGGCATCTTTAAATCAATAAAATTAAAAATATGCCCGCACTTTTCATGTCCGATCGTTGAAGTTGACGGACCTGCGGATGTTCTTATGTAATCCCTGAAAGTACCACTTTTTATAATTTCTCCACACTCGCAAATTAACGTTTTAACACCACCTTCGTTTTTAGACAAACAGTACAGTATCAACTATCCACAAGGAGTTTCATCGCCCCACTGCTCGCTCCTTTTTAATGATTAATTGATATAAGTATTTGTCATGAACATGCTCATATATATGTATTTCGACACACATCTAAAGCAACAAAAAAAGCGGTTTGTATTCCATGGGCCCGTTGCGATTTGAACGCAAGACCTCTCGGTTATCAGCCGAGCGCTCCACCTGCCTAAGCTACGGGCCCGAGAATACCGCCAATATAACGGCATGTAATTTAAACCTTATCTATTAAATAAATAAAACTAATCTCAATAAATAAACCTTATCTATTCGATAAAGTTTATAAGCATTAAAGTCATGTGGAATCGAAATCGTATTCTATATACGCACATAACAATTATCGGAGGATTATCCAATGGCAAGAAAACCAGCAAGAATGTACAGGAATCTCACCAAACGCTCATATACTAGACGGAAATACATGGGCGGTGTCCCGGGTAGCAAAATAGTAACATTTGACATCGGGAATTTAAATGGCGAGTTTCCAGTTGAAGTATCTCTAATAGCAAAAGAATCATGCAATATACGCCACAGCGCTCTTGAATCAGCACGTATCGCAGCAAACAAGCCCTTACTTGAAGGTGCAGGACCTAACGGTTATCACCTTAAGATAAGAGTTTACCCTCACGAAGTCCTCAGGGAGAACAAACAGGCTACCGGGGCCGGAGCAGACCGTGTATCCCAGGGAATGCGCAATGCTTTCGGGAAACCGATCGGTACAGCAGCAAAGGTGAAGGCAGGTCAGAAAATAATGACTTTATCGATAAATCCAGACAAGTTCAAATTAGCAAAGGAATGTCTGGTTTCCGCAGGGTACAAATTGCCAACATCCATAAGACTGGTTGTTGATAAAGGTCAGGAATTGGTCTTAAGTTAGGTTCATGAACGATTACCTCGTAAATCTGGACAGGGCTCTTTCTAAACTGCCCGAAATTAAAGGTACAGGGGAGCGTTTTGTAGTCCCGGAGCCAAAGCTACTTACAGAAGGTAAGACGACAGTACTTGAAAATTTCGCAGTGATCGTAGATAAACTGAACCGGGCTCCTGAGCATGTTTTCAAATTTCTCTTACGTGAACTTGGTACTGCAGGCAAACGTGATGGGAACAGGGTGATATTTCAGGGAAAGTTCAGTTCAAGCGTGTTCTTCCAGCTTGTTGATGCGTATATTAAGGATTATGTGACATGTTCTGAGTGCGGGCGACCAGATACGCATCTGATAAAGGTTGAAAGGTTTTTGGCGCTGCGTTGTGATGCATGCGGCGCTCATAGACCTGTTTCGAAACAGGCGGCAGCAGTTCATCTTGTCAAAGAAGAGGCTCTGAAAGAGGGTGAAACCTACGAGGTAAGAATAGAAGCCGTAGGAAGAAAAGGTGACGGTATCGCTAAGAAGGATAAATATACCATTTATGTGCCCAGTACAGCAAAAGGGGATATTGTCAAGATAAAAATAAAAAAGATAACAGGAAACCTTGCCTTCTCTGAATTCCTCGAAAAGATATCCTGAATAAACGTGAAGCTCGGAAGCTCACGTAATTATTTCTTCTACTCTTTCCTGGTCTATAGCGCGCCTTATCTCCATAGCCACGCGCCTGCCTGTGCTCACTGGTTTTCGCCACAGGGTATTGCCGTAAGGGTGACCAACTGAAACGTGGACATTCGTACCTCCGCCCACACGCGGTGCCACATCATAAACATAGAAATTCAGGTCTTTATCCACACATGTCTGGAGGCAGAAGGGCCCTATAATGCCGGGTTTATAATATTTCTGGGTAGCTTTCACGTATTTTTCAGCAAGCTCGAACGCATCCTCAAGCAGCGACTCTCTCAGGGTGGCAGAGTTGTGCCCGCAAACAGTGTATTCTGGAGTGACCTGACGCTCATTCAGTGTGATCTGCTGCGGCGCAGGCAGGCGCACGTGCCCATCAAGGCTTGTCTCGAATCGCCAATCGATGCCCAGCAGTTCAATTTTACTCATCTCTTCCTCAAGAGGTGAGTAGAACATATCAAGATTAAAGACAGGTCCGATAATATATCTCTCGATCCTGGCTTCTGCAAGCGCTTCTCTGGTGATAACGCCCTGCTTCAGGAGCGCACCGGATTTCTGCTTGAACTCATCGTACGAGGCTGCTGTGAAAAAACCCCGCTCAAGTTTCTTTACTGCATGAGGGAGTTTCACCATCACAAGGCTGTCTATATCCTCTGGTTTTTTTATCTTCTCAGGATATGGAAGCCCCGCCTTTTCAAGAAGCCAGTAATAATCCTTCTCGATGCCCCGCTCTTCGCTCCTGAGCAGGTTGCGGCTTCCGAACATCGGGACTTTGAACTTATCTTCCACATCGTCTATCGAACAGTATGACGTGAAAGAACGGTTTGGGATGAAGATAATATTATTGTCGCGCAGTTTCTTCTGGTTATCGGGCTTTAGTATCTCGTTAAATTTATTATGCACATCTGCGGTATCCACGATGCCGCGGATAAGCTTCCCGTCCTGCCTCTGTGCCTTGAAGTACTCTGTATAGGTCTTCTCGCGTCCCTTTTCGCACACAGCATGAGTCCTGAACCCCTCTTCCACGGCGCCGTCGCACACATCAAGCGCAGAGTGCGATGCCAGGACGCCGATGGTGGTTTCGTTCAGGTCATATCCGGATAATATGTCTGTTATCTCCTTCCTCTCGATCATAGTTCCCT